>NZ_JBBIAM010000129.1:0-24908 GCF_054185185.1 Bradyrhizobium sp. UFLA05-153 | reverse complement strand
CCTTCACCTCGTAACTGCGTAGGTCAACACATGCAGGCAGTGCGCGCGACTCGCCAGTTCGGTAATCGAACGTCCCGAAGTGCTTCGGGCACTCAATGATCCCCCCATCGACAATGCCGTCCGCAAGATGGACTTTCTCGTGAGAGCAGTGGCCGTCAATCGCGAAGTAGTCTCCCTCCGGAGAGCGAACAATTGCAAACGTACGGCTGCCGTGATCGAGACGAATGGTCTCTTCGGGCATCAATGCGTCAGTGGCGCAAGCCGCTACCCATTCATCCTGACTAGTCATTTTCGTCGTCCTCTGAGTCTACTCGTAGCAATTGCGCCGATGCCTTCAAGATCCGCGGGGCGGCGGTGCCAATGTTGCTGGTGGGTGGAAGGGAAGTTGCGGTATATGGCCATCGTCCGTCAGAAGAGTCGGAAAGACCGTGCGATCTGCCTTACCAATTCCGGGACTAATTGCCGCGCGCCCACTTCTTAGCCTTTATGCGCTTGTACATCCTCTCGTCGGCTTCGGAAGAACCGTCGTGAGCTGTGCCGAACCACTCGTCGAGCGGGATGCGCCGCTCTCCATAGTTCACTTCAAAATACTTGTGATGCAGGTAGTGATAAAGATTGTCTGTGCTGATGGCTTTTGCATCGTCGACGACCACCCGGTCGAACCCGGTGTGAGACTTCGCTGGCGACAACCCCGCGTGCATGAGCTGAAACATTGCATGCACCGGATGGGAGGGCAGGACGAAATGGATCAGCACGCCGGAAAAATAGCAGATGTGCTCGAGTGTAGATGCTGACAGGCCGGACCAAGGTCCCGGGTTAACGTTCTTGTGGTGTACCTTATGTACGATGTGGTACAGCGGTCCCATGTGCATGAGCCGGTGAATGAGATAGAAGTGCAACTCGCGCCAGGTCGGCATTATCAGCACGAGGGCAGCGCAGTACGCGGGGTGTGTTCCGAAATCGACGTACGGCAAATAGCCGTTAGCGTACATCCACCAGGTAAGGGTCTCGTATGCGGTCCATACCGGCACGCCGCTACACATAGTCCAAAACACGTTTTCAGCTGTCTGGCTTCCGAACAGGAAGGTGGTGTTGTCTGTGTCGGGCCACTTTGCGTTATACTTGAAGTTCGTTTGTTGACGTCGTTGGACATAAAGGATGAAGTGGAAGGTGCCATAGACAAGGACCGTTAGCCCGGCATTGCGCAGAAGGATGAGCAAAAGCCAGTCAGTGTGGAATTCCCGCATTGTATCAAGCGCGGGTGTCAGATAGATCCACGATACAAGCGAGATCGCGAAATAGAGGGTATTCCAAGGCAAGAGATACCCCGGCAGCCAATGAAGAATTTTCTTCGGCTGCACCGGCCAGATAAAAATCGGCGCCCGTTCCGGCCTCTTGTTCGGCGTCCAATTACCGCGTTTGTCGCGCGTACCGTATAAGATGTCATCCATATTTGTCTCCGCTCCGTCAGATATTGGACGTGAGATGATCGCCTACCTGGGCGAAATCCTTCAGGTACCGAGAAATCGTAATTTCGGCAGATATCGCGCCCCCTTGCGTGCCAACGAGGATCAAAAACACTCCAAGGCTTCATCTGCTTTCTTGCCGAACGCGCGAAGCTTTCCAACCCAAGTCGATTTCCTCGGAACTAGCCCCAGATGACCAACGACCGGAATATCTTCGGCCGCGAGCATAGCGACGGTCGCCATGCCGCGCGCTGTGATCACTGCGTCGGCGCCGTCGGTCAACGCCTTTAATGCGGTGCGTAGAATATCGTCCTGGGTTGCGGCATCGGCAAAGCCAAGCGCCGCCGTGACGAAAAGCTGCTTCGAGCCCTTGCGAACGGTCTCCACGTTGCGGGCGCGGGTGACCAGCATCTCGATACCGGATTGCTCCGCAGCTGCTGCCTCGTCCGCCGTCTCGGCAGTGACTTGAGTGTAGCGCTTGCCCGAGTCTCTGGCGCCGCGCAGGTCGGCCACCGTCACCGTGCGCTGAGCTTCGCGTGCGGCCCAATCGTAAATCCGCGGCATCTTGCAATTCAGCTCTCTAGCTTCCTGCCAAAGGTCCAACGCGCCGTTTCCGCGCTAGTCAAAGAATTCCGACGGAAGACTTGCTACCGGGCAGCGGCGTCGTCCTTCGGCCGAGTGCCCAAACAAGTCGCCGAGCCGCCGGTGGCGACCACGCACATGGTTCGACGTGCCGGACGCCCTGCAGCGATGGCAAGATCAGGCGAATAGGAGCGCGGCAGGTTTCGGCAGACGATCCGCACCTCGCTGCGATCCCTCTTAACGATGGCCCGGGCAACTCGACATCTGGAAGCTTTGTGGTTCAGGTCCATCCTGCTTTCCTTCAACTCAAGGCGGAGAATTTACGATACATCTCGTCGGCTACTCTGCGCGTTGCCATGCCAGGAATGACCCCGAGCTTGGTGCAGACCAGGGCACCGCAGCAAACCCCGAAGCGCGCTGCCTCGATCACATCGCGGCCTTCGGCCAGAGCCACAGCGAAGCCGGAATTAAATGCGTCGCCTGCGCCCGTCGTGTCCACTACGTTGACCTCGGCAGCCGGGATGGCTGCGTCGACCCCGTCGGTGACGACGAGCACGCCGCGGTCGCCAAGGGTTACAATCACATTGGCGGCGCCGCGTTTGCGCAGTATCTCCACTAGCTCGCGTGAGGGCCGCGGATCGTCCGGCCGCAGACCGAGCAGAATACGTAGTTCACTTTCATTCGGAGTCAGGTAATCGACCAACGGGAAGATCTCATCCGGAAGCGGCGCGGCGGGGGCCGGATTGAGGATAGTCGTTTTGCCGTGCTTGCGGCCTAGCTCCATAGCTCGCATTGCTACCTCGACAGGAGGTTCGAGGACCGCCATGACGACGTCGCTCTCCCGAATGCGGCCCTCGGCGCGATCCACAAAAGCTGCATCCATGGCGTTGGTGGCGCCATAGTCCATGATGATAAAGTTCTCACCACGCTCGTTGAGAATGATGAAGCCCACCGCCGTCGGACTTTCGGCGATTTGGTTGACATGCGTGGTGCCAACGCCTTCGGCCTTGTAGAGGTCGGTTGCGATATCGGCGAACTTGTCTTTGCCGATGATGGCTACCAGCGACGAATCCGCGCCTAGTCGCGCAGTCGCAACCGCTTGATTCGAACCCTTGCCTCCAGGCCCAATATCGAAACTGCTGCCCAGCATCGTGACGCCGAAGACCGGGATGTTCGGAGCGCGAATGGTAAGTCCCACTGCGAAGCTGCCGACCACGGTGATTCTCGGTTTACTCATCAATTCCTCCCCTGAATGTGCTTGAGGCCAGCGCGATGGTGTCGATTGCCTTCACGATTTCGGCAGCGGAAGAGAAGAACATCCGTGCTCGGCGTGTTGGCGCAGTTCGCGGGCGGTGAGTATCGGCACCGGCTCCCCCCTGAATCCTCGCAGCAATTCCCCAGAAATACAAAACGTGCATCCTGGATGCTGATCGGCGAGTTTGATTGTTAGTCGTTATCTGCGAGCGTACGCGTGAAATTCGCGGGCGGAAATGGACAAAGCACGCTTCGGTTTATATAAAACACGCATGGCATTATTACCGCAGCGCACAGTTTTTCCGGAAAGCCATCAGTACGTCCTTCCTGACGCCGCCTGGACTCGCTGCGCCTTTACGGTGCTTAGGGCTGGCAAAGCCATCACCGCGCGCGACCACCACATCGCGCGAGCCAACTATCCGGGTCAGGACATTCTGTACTGCACAGCGGGACGTGGCTTCGTATCCAGCGAGGGCAGGACATTCATCGTCGGGCGCAATCAGTTGATTTGGATTGCCAACGAGACGCCACATGCGCACTGGCCGGACGAGAGCGATCCCTGGACCGTTCTATGGGTAAGGATCGACGGACCGAACACGCCGGCCATTCGGCGAAAAGTGTTCGGCACCGGCGCAACCCTCGCAACGATATCGGCACCGAAAGACCTCGAACGGTGGTTCGGAAACTTGTTTGACGTCTTGCGCGCCAGAGATGATAACGTTGATTTGGCCCTCAATCGCCTCGTGGCGGAACTGCTGCACCTCATCGCGGCACCTTCGTCTAAGCAAGGTGATTCTCGTCTCCCCGCTCCATTGCGTACCATCGTCTCAAAGATGCGGCAGGCGCCAGAGCGATCTTGGCATGCCGACGAACTGGTCGCGGTCACAGGCCTCAGTGCCGCACAGACGCGGCGGTTATTCCAAAGGCATCTGCAGATCAGCCCAAGGCGCTGGCTGATCCGAGAGCGAATCATGATGGCGCAGAGGCTGCTCTTGGAAAGCGACGCCGGGCTCGGTACCATCGCCGAACGCTGCGGTTTCTGCGACGTCTATCACTTCAGTCGTGAGTTTAAACGTAGCACCGGCACCAGCCCTCGAACTTGGCGGCGCGCCGAAGGAAGTTGAACTTGCGTGCGCGCAGTTTTCACCGAAATATTATGTATTCGTGTCCTTATCGTTTCGTGATCAAGCGCTTTGACGGCTGTCGTCTTGCCCTGCTGTGAATGCGTCTAAGCCTGCTCGTGGTCGCGAGCTCGTGCTCAATCCGGTCGCGACTTTGACGATCAACAGAGGAGATCGTTAGGTCCAACTTCAATGTGCCTCCAATCGCATCCCAATCAACCGGCTCGTCTGCCATTGACACTTCGTCAAAATGGCGATGCGCTAAAAAAATCGAGCGCGGTGGAGCGTTTGTACGCCGACTTGTCAGAATCACGACACTCGGTCGAACTGGCGACAGAGGCTTGATAAGAATACGCAAAAGAAATCATCACTTACGGTTTGGCACGCGCTTTGAAGTGCCATCCACCATCTGCGGTCTCTTCCAAGAAGAGGTGATGTTGGAATGAACGTGCCGAATTTGACGAAACGAGCAAATGCCCTAGGAACCGACAAGGGAGACGAGGTTGGCGACGCACATGGCTACACCAGCTTCTACTCTTTTCTATTCGAGGAGTTCCGCCACGAACCTTTCACGATGGTCGAGATTGGATTGCAGCATGGGTACGGCTCTCTCGATCCCGGTGCGTTGCTCGCTCGCAAAGTCTACGACATTCCGTCCATTAAGATGTGGCTGGAGTTCTTTCCCAAAGCCAACATCGTCGGCTGCGACATCTCCGATTTCAGCGCCTTTGAATTGGATCGATTCCGTTTCGAGCGCCTTGACATGGGAGACGCGCTAGCATTGGAACGACTTGCGAGCTCACTACCACCCGTAAGGATCATCATCGAAGATGCTTCGCACGCAGCTTACCACCAGCAGCTTGCTCTAGGAAAGCTGTTTCCCATCGTTGAGCCAGGAGGCTTTTACTTTATCGAGGATCTGCATGCCACGCACGCGATTGCCGCAAGACTGCCGGTCTGCGATCCGACTGAGGCGGTGATTGAGAAGTTCAAGCAGGCGCGTCAGTTCGACATTCCGTTTCTGACTGGAATCGAGCGCAGAAATCTTGAGAACTCGATCCGAAAAATGTTCATCCATCGCAACGATAAGGGAGGCGTCAGCGACTGGACCATGAAAATGGTTGGATTTGAAAAGTATTAGAGATCGAATCGCTACCTTACGCGATTCAAGGTGGTTCTCTGTGATTGATGGCCGGCGGAAGTAATCACGTGTACGGCATCTTTCAAGAACTGAGCCAAGATCATCCAATACGCGAACTTTAATCATGACGATCGTGGCTGGGGCATTCTGTTGCGGATGCTGCGCAAGCTCGGCTGCCGATGGTCGAAGACTACACTGAAGACGAGCATGGGGCTTCTGGAGGGCTGCGAAGATGGTGCATGCAGACCAGCGACACGTCGTTGGCAGTAGCTGCGCAGCACCTTCACTGCCTCTACCCAACCTTACCCAACTGCGCGCTTCACCAACCTTATACCCGGTCTCCGCCCGGTCTAAGAGTGCCTGGTTTAAAATAATCCGGGAGGAAGATCGTGGCTCACCATTGCGCGGACGACCAGAGGTCAGTCCGGGATGGTAACTCATCCACGCTGCGCGCGGTCGCGATCGTGGCAACGCTGGATACCAAGAGCAGCGAAGCGTCCTATCTCAAAGATATCATCGAGGCATGCGGCCGCAAAGTCGTCCTGATCGACATCGGCACCTCCGGGTCGGCTACCAGCACGAAACAACCCCATCGTAATAGCGCTCGTGTCGCCTCGCCGGCCGAGCTCCTGAAGGAGATAGCCGCAACAACGAGCGAAAGGGTCCGTGTCCTCCTGGCAACGGGCGCCATTGGCGCGATTATCGGAGTTGCCGGTGGCAAGGGGAGCGCAGTTTTCGGCGAGATCGTGGCTGATTTGCCTTATGGCTTCCCCAAGCTGCTTGTGAGCAGTGCAAGGCCAGCGCTGCTCGCTGAATTGGCTGTCCATAACGACATTATCCTCTATCCAACGCTCGTCGATCTCTTCGGGATCAACACCTTTACCGAACGGGTATTGGAGAATGCGGGGAGGGCCATTGCGGCCATGAACTATGCGCCCACGAAGTATGGGCGGAAAAGGAAGGTCGTTGCCATCACGGCTTTTGGCGTGACGACGCCTGCGGCAAATCACTGCGTGGCGGGCCTTGCCGGGGCTGGCGTAGATGCGATTGTCTTTCCGGCCAACGGGGCGGGCGGCCGCAAAATGGAGCAGCTGATTGCGGCCGGCGAATTCGACGCTGTGATCGATCTGACCACAACGGAGCTGGCCGACGAGATTGTTGGAGGCACCGCGAGCGCCGGTCCGGATCGACTCAAGGCAGCATCGCACATCCCGCAAGTGATCGCGCCTGGTGCGGTCGACATGGTCAATTTTGGTCCGCCTTCAAGCGTTCCTGATCAATTTCGCGGTCGCCAGCTGTACTCCCATACACCCTATACGACCCTCATGCGTACGACTCCTTCCGAAAACGCGTGCATCGGCCGGGTCACGGCCGAGCGGCTATCGCGGGCAAAGGGGCCTGCAATTGTGCTTTGGCCGGCGGAAGGTGTTTCTGATTATGACCGCGAGGGCGGCATTTTTCGCAATCCCGACGCTGACAGGGCTTGGCTCGAGGCGGTCAAGGCGAGTCTCGCGCCGAACATTAGGGTTCGCGAACTGAACTGCCACATCAACGATCCCGAATTTTCCGAGAACGCCACGACGTGGATCCTCGAGCAGTTGGGGCAAGGGGCTCATTGCGATGCGCATGTTTGAGCGAGCCGAAATCCTTTCCAGGATCGGCCAACAGGTCGATCAAGGAAAAGCGGTTCTTGCCGCCGGGAGTAGCTGCGGCCTAGTTGCGAAATGCGCTGTCCTGGGAGGCGCCGACATGCTGGTGGTCTACAGCACCGGGCTGTCCCGTCTCATGGGACTTCCCACGAGCCGGATCGGTGATTCGAATGCGCGTACCCTCGATCTCGCAGCAGAAATCCGCAACGTCGTTTCTTCCGTTCCTGTCATAGGCGGCGTCGAAGCGTGGGATCCTCTTCGGCTCGATCTTGATGCCCTTCTGGACAAGTTTTGGGCGGCCGGCTTCTCCGGCGTGATTAACTATCCGACCATCTCCACCATGGGCGAAAAATGGCGCGACCGCCGTGGCCGGGTCGGGCTTGGCTTCGAGCGCGAGCTCGAAATGATCGCGACTGCCCGCAAAAAGAACCTCTTCTCGCTGGCCTATGTCGCAAGCCCTGAAGACGCCAAAGCCATGGCCAGCGCGGGCGCCGACTGCATCGTCCCGCATGTTGGCGCAACCCGTGGCGGGCTCGCCGGTCATGAAGAAGGCCAGTCAATACAAGAGGCGATCAGGCGCATCAATAACATCAATATCGCAGCGAGAAGAGTACGCTCGGACGTTGTCCTGCTTTGCCATGGCGGGGCAATCGCAGAGCCACAGGATACGGTTGAGGTCTATCGGTCGACGAAGTGTGTCGGCTTCGTTGGCGCATCCTCCATTGAAAGAATCCCAATTGAGCGGGCAGTCAAGGCGGCGGCAGAGCAATTCAAAGCTGTCTCGCTTCCACAAAATCACTGACGCTCATGGACAAATCTTGGAGCGAGGCTGGAATGAACGAGCCGACCCATCAATCAATCGGGCATAAGACGGTGGCCTTCCCGCAAAGGGGCAAGCCCGATCATGATTGGGAGACAGATGTCCTCGTGGTCGGTAGCGGTGCAGCCGGACTGTCGGCGGCGCTCTATGCGGCAAAGGCCGGACTGCGCGTTACAGTTTGTGAAAAATCTCCGCGGCTTGGCGGGACGACGGCGCTGTCGAACGGCATGATTTGGATTCCTTGTTCGCCCCAGGCGCGGTCCGCGAAGGTTGAGGATTCGCTTGCGAAAGCGCGGACATACCTGCAGCATGAACTTGGCAACTACTATCGGGCAGACTTCGTAGAGGCTTATCTTGAGGAGGGTCCAACCGCGCTCTCAACGCTTGAGAACGGGACAGAGGTCAAGTTTACCCTTGCATCTACGCCCGATTATCACTCGAACCAGGTCGGCGGAGTTAAGAAGGGCCGGGCACTGAGCCCCGCACCCTATGACGGACGGCTTCTCGGCAGCGATTTCGACCTGATAGGTGACCCTATTCGTGTTGTGCTTGGGGGAATGATGATCTCCTCCGCAGAGGTGAGAAGCTTTTTAAACCCGTTTCAATCTTTTGCTTCGCTTAAGCATGTCTTGCGTCGGGTCAGCCGCTACGCGCGGGATCGGCTGAGTTACAGACGTGGCACTGAGCTCAGCGGGGGCAACGCCTTGATCGCGCGGTTGCTCGTGAGCCTGCGCAAGTATGGCGTAGAAATCTGGCCAGAGTCTCCTCTCATAGAACTCATCAAGGATGAGGGACGCGTCACTGGAGCAGTCGTCAAGCTGATCGATTCCGAAATCCAAGTGCGCGCCTCGCATGGTGTCATCCTCGCAACGGGCGGCTTTGCTCGTAACGCGCGGTTAAGAGCGGAGCTTAGCGGCGCGCATCAGCACAACAACACGCTGGCCCATCCCGATGTCACCGGTGACGGCATTGCCCTTGGGGCCAGGCTCGGTGCCGCGATTGACAGTGATGTCGCCTCTGCCGGTTTCTGGACCCCAGTGTCGATCCTGAACAGCGGCAGCCGCTCGCAAGTCGTCCCGTACGGCTGGCTAGACCGCGGTCGCCCCGGTGTCCTCGCGGTAGGGCCAAGCGCCAGGCGCTTCGTCAACGAATCCAATTCGTATCACGATATCTGCATGGCAATGTTCAAGAACGGATATCCGGCAGACAAGCGATTCTACTTCATCTGCGACCAGGACTTCGTCCGCCTCAGAGGCATGGGACATTTGCTACCGTGGCCCTGGACGTTAAGCATCGGGAAATATGAGCGGCTCGGCTACATCAAGGTAGGCCAGACGATTCGGGAACTCGCGAAGCAGATAGGACTAGACGCCGGAGAGCTTCAAAGGACGATCGAGGAACACAACGAACACGCTGCCGCGGGACGCGATCCGCTTTTCAAACGTGGGGAATCGGCATTCAATCGCACGCTGGGCGATCCGGTCGTGGGAACGAAAAATCCAAATCTTGGACCGATCAGAAACGGCCCGTTTGTCGCGCTGGCGATCGTTCCCGCAACGCTCGGTACGGCGACCGGATTGGCAACCGATACTTACGGAAACGTCTTGGACGAAAAGGGCAGGCAGATTCCAGGTCTGTATGCTTGCGGGAATGACATGACCTCGCCAATGCGCGGAATTTATCCCGGAGCAGGCATCACGATCGGTCCGGCCATCGTGTTCGCCTACCGCGCGGTCAACAGCATCCTGCTATCGGCTCATCATGGGCAAAAGGCCGCGGCTTCCGGAGCTTGACGGTCAAGTTCGCCGTTTCCGCTGGCAGACCGGTTCGTCTGCTTTCTCCCTAGACTTGAGCCGCTGTTGGAGAAATCTAGCAGCGGCTTTTTTTTGGCTGTCCGGCAGCCTCATCGGATCAGCGCGGTCACGGCGAGCGGTACCAGGAACGGCGTCACAATGCATTCCGGCTCCTGCCAAGCCTCGAAAAGACGCCGGCGATCTCGTCCACTTGGAAGGCGCACGCCGTACTGATGCCGTGAGCGAACAACTTCTTTGGCTCCGCGCTCCATTGCCTGTAGCGTGGCTTAGCTCCCGCCTCGGCACCCCGCCGGTTCGCACGAGTCGGGCCTGTACCCGGTTTGGTCTCGTGTATCAAAAATGAATACATGCCCAAGTTTCACGAACTGTTCTGCTCTTTAACATATGTTCAGGGGATTGCTGTCAGGAGGCGTGCACTTTGGCCGACTCCCAGGCCCTCCTCAGCGTGCTTGTCGTCGATGGTGAGAAGTGAGTCCTTGGCCTCCTTGAACTCTCGACAACTCGTCGAACTCAGATTGCTTGGGTGTCGCGGCCTTCGGCTACTCGCCGTGGAAGGGTGCGGACCGATAAAGGTTGTTCACAAGTCGCGACGGCAGCGGACCGCTGACGAGGAGCTTCGGATGGCCGAGGAGAGTTTGGCGCCGGTGGCCAGTGTTCTCGAGGTTGCGCGCCGAAATAAAATTCCTTCCAATTGGCGGCGGCAGGCATCGGCCGCTTTTTGGCCTGGGCCGCAGTGCTACCAATAAGCACGCGGGGCGCCGATGCAGATCATGGTGTTCGTAGCCGCTCTCCCAGGTACCTTGCACCCTGTTGTCGGGTTTGTCGCTTCTGAGACACAGATGCGCGGCCGACGTGCTGTGCCCCGCTCGCAACTAAGCCATTGAATAGCATGCAGAACGAGCTTCTCTGGGGCACTTCGCGCGCTTGGCACGACTCTTGAGTTTCTCTCTTTGGCGCGGCGGCAGGAGCGGCCGAGCGGTCCTAGTCGTTGGTTCAGAAGTTCATGACCTTCAGGTCATGCACGACGACCGAGGGGTTAAGTCATGGATCGTCTGGAATTTCTTCGGACGAAGATCGAGAAGAAGGAGCTGCCAACATACGTCTATGGCTATCCTTCGAAGCGCGCGTATAGGGCTTTCCCGCAACCACTCCGCATAACTGATGTTGTTGAGCAGGTTAGTCGCTCAAAGCAAATCAACATCTATATCCATATTCCCTTCTGTCGCTACCGATGCACCTATTGCACTCTCTTTCTTACAACGCGCAATAGACACGGGACTCAGGAGTCTTATGTTGGTCGGTTGGTGGAGCACATCGCTCGATATGGAGAGTACTTCGGAGATCGAGAGGTTGTCAGTATCTATTTCGGCGGCGGCACTCCGACGCTGCTAACGGAGCATCAATTCGGCGAGCTATTCGCCGCCCTCGATACTGCATTTCCAAAACGAAGCCGGCGATGCGAGATTACGGTCGAGGGCGCACCGGATTCTTTCGGTAATAATCTTATGGATTGCTTGCAGGCACTTGGCGTCAACCGAATGAGCATGGGCATCCAAAGCATGGAACCCGGCGAGCTTGCGCACTCTGGTCGTCCATATTCGATCGAGATTGCAAAAGCGGCAATCGAGGCTCTCATCAAACGCTTTTCTCACGTCAATCTTGATTTGATCTACGGCCTGCGTGGTCAAACCCGTGACTCTTGGCTCCTTTCGCTTGGCCGCGTGCTCGACTATGTGCCGCAGACAGTTTCTCTCTATCCCGTCGTTGTTCGTCCGATGACGAAGGTCAGTACTTCGAAAACACGCAATCCTGAATCATTTTTCTCTGAAGCGGAAAAGTATGAAGTCTACGATCAGAACGTTGCTTGGATGGCGTCCAAAGGCTACCGCCAAGAATCCTTCACACGATTCACGAGGATGACTGGCGACCATGCCTACCGGCAGGAGGTGTCGGACTTTGAGGGGACGCCCCTGCTCGGATTGGGAGCTGGTGCCAGAAGCTACTTCGGCCAATATCACTACAGCACGGATTATGCCGTAGACGGGAGCGCGGCTTCGCGCATCATCAACGCATTCTCGGATCGTCCGTTCGATCCTGAGGCGATAGCATCACACGGAATCAGGCTGACGTCGGACGATGTTGCGCGTCGTTACGCTCTGCTTGGCCTCACATTGTCAGCTTTAAGCAGAAAGAATTACGCTGCGATATTTGGACGAGCACTAGCAGGCGATTTTGGTGAAGAACTCAAGGCGCTCGAGTCTTTGCAACTCATCAATTCGGCCGATGATGACATTTGTCGGCTTACTCAAAAGGGGTTCAAATATTCGAGCATTTTAGCTCGGATGTTTTACTCCGATGCGATGGTTAGACTTGAGGAACAATATCAGGCGGCGTGAGGTACAGTATGGAAGAGGTGGCGAATTCACGTTGTTGGTGGGATTCGGGCTACGCCGACCACAACGTTTCGTCTATGGGGGGTCCTAGCCCCGAAATCTTCGAGATTGCGCCAGCTCTCCGCGCGAAGAGCGTGGTTGTCGAGCTGGGTTGCGGCGAGGGGCGCAATGCTCTTTATTTGGCCCATTTTGATCATCAGGTGATCGCGACTGACATCTCCGAAGCCGCGATCTCCAAGCTGAATAGGCTCGCAGGCGAGCTTGGCGTAAACCTTACGAGCGGTGTGGTTCGCGTTGAAGAGTTTCAGCCGCCTGCTTATCTCGACGTCTTTATAGCGCATTCCGTATTGCATTTCACGGAACGGAGCGTCTGGAAACCGCTCATCAGGGCCTTAATCGATCGGACTCGGCCTGGAGGATTTCATTGCTTCACCAATACTCTCGATCAGCCAGACCATCCTATATCGAAGGAGAGTTTGGCGTCCGGTCACAAGAAGTCGGTCTCGCGTGGAGAGCTTCAGGCCATCTATGCGGAATCCGACTGGGAGATTCTACGGTCTGACCATTACATTAAATGGGACTCGCATCCTGGCATCCCAATTCATTCGCACTGCATCGAGAAAGTTGTAGCTCGTAAGCCAATTGGATCTGAAGATCTCCCGCCAATGAAAGCTGAGCCCATCGAGGCGGCCGGAATGATTCCTACCGAACAATTTGATCGCTTGAAACTGGGCACATCACGCGATGCCATAATTGAGATGCTTGGCTCGCCGCCAGCCAGCCATGGGGTGGCGACTACTCAGAAGACGGTCGGCGGCAACAATCAACAGGCCATAGCCGACAGCTACGTTCGCGAGGATATGATCTATGGCGATCACGGCCTCCAGTTTGTTAACGGAATGCTGACTGGCAAATATCGATATTTCACGCCCCCTAAGCGCTTGAGCATTCGGGAAGCGTAAGCTCGGACGAAAGTTCTGATTAGGTGGCCTGCTCGCCGAAGCACGTCTTTCGTCTGCTCTTAGTTTCCTGCCGGAGACCTTCCAAAGTGCCATCATGCGCCCGCCGCCCATGCACAGGACTATCCAGGCCGCCGCGGCTGAAAACGCTCCATGCCCTTTTTGGTGAGGGTCTCTACAGGCAAAAGCTTGCAGGAAATGCATGCAGTAGCTCCAGCCCGGCTTAGGCACGCTGCTTGCTTCGTCCGAGGGAGCATTGCCGAAACTCCCCCCGGTAATGTAGGGGCGACCTGGCGCATCACATCGAGGCGTCGGGGCGTCGGGCCGCCCCGCTGCCTCGCTCTACTTCTGACACCCATCAGTAGGAGGATATATGAAGGTGCACGTGCGGGCAGCCGCGGCTGCGTCGGCTTACACGCGGGGCCCGCGCACTTCGATCACGACACGTCACCCAATTTCTCTGTGAAAGTGACAGGCGGTGAAGCCCACGTCTACGACTGCAATGCACATACAGCGCCTGGCCACGCATCATCCCGGGCGGGCGTTCGCCATTGCTCGGTCCCCGATCGCGGTGTCGTTCCGGCGATTTGACGGAAACCGAACCCGCGATTGTCGTATCCGCGACAATCTCGAACGACATGTTTGAACGCGCGGTTTCGCCGTGGTCTACAGGACGAACCATTTTGTTTGAATATATGAACCCGAATTCGCGATTGGCGCGCAGTTTGCTAGGGATCCCCGGTAACACGGACCCGCCCATGAAAGTCGCTGCTAAGACCCAGGATCCACGCGCGCCAAGGCTCTTCGCATTGGTACTCGGCACGAACGAAATCGCGTCTGCCATCGCCACGAAACTCACCGAAGCGACCTTTGCTGTGGTGATGAGACACGATGCCTTTCCACCGGTGATCCGCCGCCGCATGGCATTTCACGACTCGCTGTTCGGCGAGCCGAGTGAAGTTGAGGGCGTCGTGGGAAAACGGGCCGATACGCTAGCGGAAATCACAGAGATTCACACCGAACCGAGCAGCGTGGCAGTGACCGAAATGCACTTCTCCGACATCATCGCCTTGCGCTCACTATCCGTGATCGTGGATGCACGCATGCAGAAGCATCGAAGACCTCCCGACCTCCGCGGCTTCGCACGGGTGACAGCCGGAATCGGGCCCGGCTTCGAGGTGGGCGTCAACTGCGACACCGCCATCGAGACCCATCCGATCCAGACCGGCGCAATAGTCTCACGAGGTGTCACCAAGCTGGCGGACGGCCGAGCCCGCGAGCTCGGCAGCGCTGGACGCGAGCGCTTCGTGTACTCGCACCGCGATGGCATCTGGCGCACAGGCCTCGATATCGGCACGACAGTGTCCAAGGGCTTGCTGGTGGGTTGTCTCGGCGGCAAACCGGTCCAGGCTCCCATCGGAGGAGTGCTACGCGGTGTTGTACGGGACGGCGCGCGCTTGCGGGAGGGCGTAAAATTGCTGGAGGTCGATCCGCGCGGACGCCAATCCTGCTGGACCGGCATGGATGAACGAGGGCGAGCCATCGGATGCAGCGCCGTCGCGGCGATCGAGAAACTCATCTCGCCCCGACCGAACGATCGTCGACGTCTTGGCCGATAGTTAAAGAGAGAGATTACCACCGGCGCGCTCCTTGGCGTGAACTGCCGGTGTAGGCACCGGATAGTTCCGTGCAGCAGGTACCTTAGCACATCAATCTTTTCCGCATCCAAAGGCATCGGGATACGGAAGCTTACCCCCTGCCGCTGCGCAGAACACTGAAGTGCCAATCGCAATGCTCACAATCTTCTTCGCTATCATTTCCCTTCTTTACGCGACGGTTGGGCAGGCGGGTGGCACCGCGTTTCTTGCCCTCATGGCCTTTGCATCGTTTCCATCAACTCAGATGCGACCGACAGCATTGTTACTCAACATCGTTGCTGCCACGTATTCGACATGGCTCTTCAATCGCGGTGGTTTTATTGATTGGAAGAGGTTGAGGCCTTTTCTAACCGCCTCGATGCCAACTGCTTTGATTGGAGGATTCACAATTCTACCCCCGCATCTCTATGATGCTATCACCGGCGTTGTCCTTCTTTTTGCTGCTGCCATCTTGTTGATCGGGCGAGCCAAGGGAGCTATCCCTGACGGTGGCAAGCAGTCATGGGGCGCAATTACAACAGGAGCCGGCATCGGCCTGATCTCGGGGCTTACTGGCGTCGGTGGGGGCGTTTTCCTCGCGCCTATTCTTATTGCGATGCGGTGGGCTTCGCCCAAAGAGACAGCAGCTTTGTCTGCCCCCTTCATATGGGTGAACTCCGCAGTTGGATTGGTCGGCGCGATTTACGCCGGACAGTTGCCTTCACCTCAGACATGGCTATACGCCCTGGGGGCTGTCGCAGGAGCGATGATAGGGACCACGATTGGTCTTCGTTGGCTGTCGGAGACCACGACGCGCTATGTACTTGCTGCCGTACTTGGCGCCGCGGGGATCCAGCTTATGGTCTTTGCAACGAGATAACACCATCAGATCGGTTCTTGGATCCATCCGGGACGTCGACTGCCCACAAGGAATGTCTTTTTTGCGGCCGAGTTTTGACGGGACGCCTCCAGTTTACTGAACGCGGGCACCACGCACGAAGCTCTCGGATCACGTGATTGGCGGAAGCGAGCACCCAAAGTACTTTTGTGCCTTCCTTCGTTGCGCTCCGACCGGACGATCGAACCTCTAGGTCACCGTGCAACTCAACGAGGTGCACGCACCATCGCTAGCGCCAATCCACAAAATGTCAGTGGCGGTGATCATCCCGAGCATCATGCTTTGCCGATGTCTAAGTGGAACGACCGCCATAAGCTCGTCGTGCAATTGGATGCGGCGGCGAAGAAAAAGGAAGAAGCCTGGAACGGCATCGCCCACCGAAGTGCTTGCAGCTAGAAAGCGGTACCGCAGCCGGCGCCTCGCAGAGCCCGGTGTAAAACTCCGGGACGTCACCAGTGGTTCTCTGACCAATTATTGGTTTCGTGGTTAGTTTAGCCTGAATGAAAACTGTCGGCTTTTGATTTTCGCATCTACTGACGAGGCGCATCAATATCCTCTCACCTATTGAATTGAATTGAATTCAATCCAATAGAGAATATAGTGCGTACGCCATCTTTTGGTTGCATCGACTCAAGTTTAGTGAGAACCTTCGCGTCTTGAACCTAAAGCTTAATGTGAGGGTAAGCGCGAGCAGCCAAGCAGATACTCGGGCATTCCAACGCCCAGGATTGCGTTCATCAAGTACGAGGACGGCGTATTTTGGCGCTCGTAAGGCCGTGCTGTTGGAAAATAATTAATTTTCGGGAAGCCTTTCGCTGACACCCGTGGGGAGCCATGTCGACAGTTGCCGGTGCAGTTTACCGCCTTTGGTGGCGACGCTTTCTTATTCTTCTGGCCATCACCGCAGTCATTGTTGTGATCGCCGTCCTGACTAGTCCGCAGGTTGGCGCGATAATCGAAGCTCTGGAGCCGCCGGGACTCCCTGCACCGGTTTCCGTGAGCGAGCAGGTTTCGCTTGATCAGGGCTGGGCCCCCCAAGACGCCGATCGATTCCATCACGAAGCCCAGGGCACGCATACCTTGCCGATTCCACTGTCATGGTTTCTCGCCCTGGAAGCGCCGCTGAACTCGACCTTCGCCGTTCCCTTTTCCAAACGCGAACGGTTTGCCGATAACCGCTATTTGCTCCGGTTTGGATTCATCAGCTCAGCCAAAAGCAAGAACAATGAATACGGCTTGCCGATCGGCTTTGCATATTCGCCGTTTCAGTCGATCAAGGGACTTTCGCGTAAGGAGACTGCCGTCGGATTGACCTGCGCCGCGTGCCATACCGGCCAACTGGTCTTCAAAGAGAAGCGCTATGTCATCGAAGGCGGGCCCGCGGTGACCGATCTCGGTCAACTGACCTTTGCACTCCGCGCCGCGCTCGGACAGACCGCTTTGTCAGCAAAGCTGCCCTTCTTCGACGGTCGCTTCAGACGATTTGCGAAGGCCGTCTTAGGAACCGAGTACAACGATCTGACGCGCGTCCAGCTGTCGAGGGAACTCGATGGAATACTCGGCGCGCTGGTCGATCAGCCTGCCGGGATCGATGTCACGGAAGGATTCTCACGCCTCGATGCGCTTAATCGAATCGGCAATCAGGTGTTCGCTCTCGACCCCGAACGCTACGGCAATTATGTCAACATCAACGCTCCCGTCACTTACCCGCACATCTGGACCTCGTCATGGTTCGATTGGGTGCAGTACGACGGCTCGATCATGCAGCCGCTGGTGCGCAATGCCGGCGAGGCGATGGGGGTTTCGGCGGAGCTCAACTTGACCGCCTCGCCGAAGGAGGGGCGCTTTGCGAACCCTTCGATAATCTGAACTGGATCGAACAACAGCTCGCCGGGAAGGATCAGCCGCTGGTGGCGAAGGCCTTCACTGGCCTGAACGCGCCGACCTGGCCCGACAGCTTTCCTGCGATTGACAAGGCCAAGGCCGCCGTGGGAGCCCAGCTCTACGACAAGCATTGCAGCGGTTGTCATCTTCCGGCGCTGACGCCGGACATCGTACACGGCAAGGCGCCGGACGCGGAGTTCTGGAAGCACTTTGGCCCTATCCGCTGGCGCGGCCGGGATGGGCAGGAGAGGCAGACGACGGAATCAGTACTCAACGTCAAGATCATCGAGCAAAGCCATATCGGCACCGATCCGACCCAGGGCAACGTGCTGCACAATCGCACCGTGGACACCGCCGGCCGCGAAACGGCCCGCGCCGGTCAGACCAGCCCCGGACTCGGGCTGGACATCGATGTCTGTCAACGGAAGGCTGATAGCACGCTGGATACGATTCACGTTTCGGACCATGCGATGCAACTCTACGCGCTTGCGCTCGGCGCCGTGGTTCAACTGGGCATCGACGAATGGCTTCGTTCGACCAGGACGGACCGCGCGAAGATCGAAGGCGATCGGCCGAACTGTCTCGCGGCAGGTTTCGGCTACAAGGCGCGTCCGCTGAACGGCGTATGGGCGACTGCGCCGTTCCTGCACAACGGCTCGGTGCCGACGATCTACGACCTGCTCAGCCCGGTCGCGGAGCGCCCTAAAGCCTTCCTGCTCGGCGATCCCAGCTTCGATCCGGTGCGCGTCGGTATCGTGACGCGGACCGTCGATCCTAAAGGCAGGACCTACGACAGCCAGGGCTACTTCATCCTCGATACGTCCGGGCGCGCAAATCGTAACACCGGTCACGAGTTCTCCAACGACAAGCATGACGGCGTTATCGGCCCTGCGCTGTCGCCTGAGGAGCGCAACGCAATCATCGAGTTCCTCAAGTCGATCTGAAATCAATAGGATCAGCTTCAAGTGGAATAGTATCGAAGACAGCCTCCTGCAGGACAGAGTTGGACGGAGTGCTCGGACCGATTGATCCAGGCGAAACTTTTCTCGAGCAAGGGGCCGGCAATGGCGGAGCAGAAGCAGCGTCTGGTGGCGAAATTCCTGAAATGGATGATCGCTAAACATCCGGACACATTGTTCGCGATAATCCGGCATGTCAGGCCCAACTTGGCGTTGGGCTCCGAAGGGCCGGTGTTTATCACCCGGTTCCCGGACGTGCAGGAAGCGCTCAGCCGGCCTGACATCTTCAACGTCACCTATGCGCCCATGATGGACCCCTCGGTAGGCCCCTACATGCTCGGCCGCGACTGCACGGAGATAAACCAGCGCGACAAGGGCATCATGCGTGCCTTCATGCGCATGGAGGATCTGCCGGCCATTCGTCAGAGAGTGCGTAGTCTCGCCAATGCGTCTGTCGAAAAACAACTCTACACTCAGAACCAGATCGAGGTGGTCAGCACCCTGTCGCGCCTAGTGCCGATACAGTTGACCGGAGAATATTTCGGCTTTCCTGGCACCGACCTGGCGTCGATGTTCCGATGGTCGCGCGCCACGCAATACGACATGTTCCACAACCTGGACAATGATCCGAAGGTGCACCAGGATAACATCGACGCCGGGCAGGAGATGCGCGCCTACCTGACACAACTGCTTCCGCAACGGCGAGAGCAGTTGAAGAATGGCCTCCCACTCGACGACGTGCTCAGCCGCCTGCTGAAAAGCCATTTTGACGATTCGATCGGCTTCGGCGACGAGCGCATCATTACCAACATGATGGGTACGCTGGTCGGCGGTATCGAGACCACTTCGGCGGCCATCGTGCAGCTGCTCGACCAGCTGTTCAAACGTCCGAAGATTCTGAAGGAGGCGATCGACGTTGCCAGCCGCAACGATGATCATCTGATGTATCGCTATTGCTGGGAAGCGCTGCGCTTCAATCCGATCAATCCGTTCGTGGTGCGCCACTGCCGGTCCGATTACCGGATCGCCAAGGGCTCACTGCGCGCGGCGACGATCAAGGCCGGCAGCACCGTGCTGATCTCGACCCGGTCGGCGATGCGCGACGGCTTGCAACTGCCGGCGCCCTCCAGTTTCGCCATCGACCGGCCGGAGTCGATCTATATGCATCTGGGCTACGGGATGCACACTTGCCTTGGCGACCAGATCAGCCGCATCCAGGTTCCGGAAATCGTTCGCCGCATCCTGCAAATTCCGGGCGTGCGTCCGGCTGCGGACATTGACTACGCCGGAGGGCCATTTCCGGAGCGTTATCTCATCACCTTTGATAGGCCGGCCTGAAGGACGGACTTCCCGATCGCTTCGGGGCTTCCCGCACTCCGCTAGTCAACGCAGTTCCACCGCGTTCGCTCCACTCGTTCGGGTAACCTCGGCCCGTGCTCAATCCATCTTGATTATGTTGACTGAAATCCGTCAAAGGGACGCGCCGTCGTCTATGATCCGCCACCTTGCGACGCTCTGTTCTCGTTAAGCACCTCGCCTTCATGCATCAGGCGCAAGTCAGCCGATGCGGCTGAGCAAGGGACGAGCCAGGAAGGCACCGGCTTGGAGAATTTCCCAACACTCATCTTTCCGAACAAACTGAACGTGGGAATCGAGCTCAATGTTGAAGATTGTAGCGGTAGCGGCAATTTTCGTAGGATAAGCCCTTTCAATAATCGCCGAATTGATTGCGTCAAAGAAATTTGGAACGGCGAGTGGGCCTCTGACAACGCGTCTGCCGATGTTCCTGCTCATAATGTTGGGCGGCATCTTGCTCGTCTCTGGATACGCCATCGGCTACATGCATCTCAAAAACATTTGGATAATTGTCGCGACATCGGTGGGATCGATTGTGGTGGCGGAGCCGATCCTCACATTTCTGCTGTTCCGCGAGGTGCCGATAAGCGGCTCACTGATCGGGCTGGTTTGAGGCGCGGTGGGCACGCTCGCAGCGATTTTCTTATAATCGCTAGCGCAACCGCACCGGCATCGCCTTGTATTCCGGATTGGATGCGAGGTGGCCGAAGCGGTAGTGAACCTCGTTCATCGCCATCACGGCAGCCGCACATTTCGCTGCTGCGATCGCCGCTGGCGCGATCACGACGGCCGCCGCAAATTCCATCGCATCTATGACACTGAGTTGCGGGTCGCAATCACGCTCGCCAGCAACAGGCCGTATCTGCTTTGCGGCAAAAGCGTCATCGGTCATCGTCCGGGCCAGAGTCTGACGTCCTTGGCACGATCCGGAATTTGATCCTCAACTGCTCAATTGACATGTTGCCTCAGGCGACTTTCAGCGTCTCGCCGCCGATTTCGCGATTGCAGGGGCAGAGCTCATAGGTCTGCAGCGCGTCCAGAACCCGTAGCGTGTCCCTCGGGCTTCGGCCGACATTCAGGTTGGTCGCATAGACATGCTGAATCGTATTCTCCGGATCGACGATGAACGTGTAGCGATGAGCGACGCCCTCAGGCGAGCGCACGCCAAGGCCATCGACAAGAGTGCCTTTGGAGTCAGCAAACTGCCAGATGGGAAGGTGATGCAGATCCTTGCGCTCGCGGCGCCAAGCGAGCTTGCAGAATTCGTTGTCGGTTGAGCCGCCGAGCACGATTGCATCGCGATCGGCGAAGTCCTTGGATAGCCGGGCAAACTCGGTGATTTCGGTCGGGCAGACGAAGGTGAAATCCTTGGGGTAGAAGAAGATAATTTTCCATTTTTCGGGAAAGCTCTCTTGAGTCAACGTCTCGAACGCGCTCTGCCCCTTCTCTTCCTGCAGGTGAAAGCCTGGCTTCACGCCCGTGACTTCGAACGACGGCAACTTACTTCCAATTCCAAGCATGTGTGTCCTCTCAGGGTTGCTTCGTGTGGAAGCGGTGGTCCGGCTTCATCGAAGCAATCGACATGCCACTCGATCTTGCGGTTTAGACTGGCGGAAATGCAACACAGGTTCTGTTTGGTTTGAGAGTTCCGGAGAAACGATCGGGGAGGGACCAGCATTTCGATGCTGTGGGGCGAGCCGCGTTGGCAGCCTGACGAAACCTGCACATTCGAACGTCAACATCATCTGGTGAATGGAAGGCAGAGGACACTGCGACGCGCCGTTGCATTCCCATTCGGACGCTTGATGGGTACACGGATTTGGAGGCCATGGCCTGCGGCATGTGATGTCTCCTCATCCGCTTTCGCTCTGCCAAAACCGCTTGCTGCGATCTCGATGTGCTTGGACTTAGTCGAAACGACCTGCTCGGGGGCCGCCTAGTGATCCGCGAGAAAGAAACGCTCTGCGAGGCTGTCCTCGGCGTCGGTGATCGAGTCGTCGCAGATCGGTGACGCTCGCGAGCGGACTTCAAGTGCGGCTGCAGGAGTGTGGCACAGAGTTGTACCCCACCAAAACAAGGAGGCGACAACATGCTGCTTTGTGTAGCAAGATGCTTTGCGAGCGCTCGGAACGAACTCGGCTCGGAACGAACTCGAAACGAAAGAGTGTCCCACACCGCTCGTGATTCGGAGTGGTTGGATGATCACGCCGGTTCGACGGAACTGGAGTCCCAAGGTATTGTTCAATGCTTTGACGGCCGGCGATGTTTACTGCCGAACCATCTGTTGTGCGCGCGCGTTGGGACAAGTTGTGGCCGGATTTATAGACGGAATATGACGCGAGGCATTTGAAAGAAGAACTGTCCATTCGTAGCTTGATCGTTACCCACGAAGCCGAAGCATTCTTTGACGCCTGGGCCGCGGACGAAGAGCGTTACACTGATGGCTTCGTCCAGATCATAGAACTCGTCGCTGGCGGATCCGAAGAGAATCTCTGGGAGAGATTGAACGATCGATCGCATAATCTTAGTTCGATCAGTGAATACTTGAAAGACGAATTCTCTCTAATGGTTATGATCGAGTTTGATGAGATGTGTACCTATGCTACGGAAAGGGAGTTTTATGTCAGACTTCGGAGCGACAGAGTCCTTCGCTGGCTGAGAGAAGTGATCGCCGACGAGGCGGTTCACTCGATGAATGCGGTTAACGTTATCCGCGCCCGGTACGACCACCGTTCTATGCGCCTGATATGTGCGGCACCGAGGTGCTCGTGTTCAAGTGCTACGACTCCAAGAGCAACGGACGGGCACGCTTCGTGCCGCATACCGAATTTACTGATCCGGCCTTTCACACCGACATTCGCCCGCGTGAGAGCATCCAGGTGGGGGCTCCTGCATTTTTCTAGCCGATACCTGCGCATCTCCTTGCACGACTGCCATATTCGTATCAATCAGGAACCGACGAGCTAAGACTCCAAGTCCGGTGGTTGAGCGCATCTTTGCGCGCACACTCCGACGGTCGTGCGCGTACCGCTCGCTCGACTGCGTTAACTGGTTAACACCAAGTCCCGTCCGCCGGATGTATCTTCAGGGCGCGCAAAGAGCGAGCGCTGGAACCCAATGAGGGAGGATAACGCATGAACGGCAAGCGCATTCTGATGATAGTCGGGGATTTTGGTGAGGACTACGAAACAATGGTCCCGTTCCAGGCTCTGCTCGCCGTCGGCCACACGGTTCATGCCGTCTGTCCCGGCAAGGCCGCAGGCGACACAATCGCAACGTCGATCCATGATTTCGAGGGCCAGCAGACCTACAGCGAAAAGCGCGGCCACAATTTCACGATCAATACCACGTTCACCGAAATCGATTGCTCAACTTACGACGCGCTCGTGATCCCGGGGGGCCGAGCTCCCGAATACCTTCGCACCGATGAATCGGTGATCGAGCTAGTCAGATACTTTTTCGATGCCGAGAAGCCCGTCGCCGCAATCTGTCATGCGGCGCAGCTCCTTGCGGGCGCCGGCGTGCTGAAGGGGCGCACCTGTTCGGCCTATCCGGCTTGCCGCGTCGAGGTCGAACTTGCCGGCGGCGTCTATGCCGATATCCCAATTGATGGCGCTGTGACAGATCGCAATCTGGTCAGCGCGCCGGCTTGGCCGGCTCACCCGTCGTGGCTGTCGCAATTTCTTGCCGTTCTGGGGACGACGATCAGCCATTCCGGCCTATGCCGCGCCGCATGATCGTCCGGCTTGACGACGCCTGCCCAGTGGGAACGAGCGTAGGTACAGGCGCAGTGCAGGGTGATAGGCTGTGACCCGGCTGGTTCTGTTGCCCGAGGAGGTCGCCCATGTGCAGGCTCTTTGTCAATGCGGATGCGGAGCTTTGGCAGACCCGGCTGAAGTCCGTGCGAATGCGCGGTTTCTCCACCAGCATCCGCTTGGAGAACCTTTACTGGCGAATTCTCGAGGAGATCGCACAGCGCGACGGCATGACACTCTCGCAGCTCCTGGACCGGCTGCATGAAGAATTGCTGGAGGACCGGGCGAACGTGGAGAATTTTTCCTCGTTCCTCCGCGTCTGCTGCGGCCGGTATCTAATGCTGCAGCTCTCTGGCGACATCCCGCGCGATTTCGCCACGCCGATCAGATCGCTAGACGCCAACCGCATCCTCGAGCGCGAGGCACGACGCTTTGCTGCGGACGCCGGGAGCACGAATAACAAATCGAGGGTTTCAGTTGCTGGTTAGGCGGAATGGCGTCAGTCGATGGCTGTTGCCGTAACTCGTCTGGGACAACAAGCTACTTTCAAATGGCGCGCCTGACACGATTTGAACGTGTAACCTTCGGAACTCTATCCAGCCGAGCCATGGGCGCATCCTTACACGCGCTTCTTGCAAGTTGTTACGCATCACACATCGGCATCAAATAAGTTGACGCGGGCCCAGTCCGCACGGCCAAGAGACTGATGCAACCGTAAGTTCGCATCGCGATCGTCTTGAAGCCCGAGCCAACGAGAGATTCAGCGGCTGACGGGGATCGACCGCAAGACGATCCGGCGCTACCAGGCGATTTTCGTATACCGGCGAGCGGCGGAGGCAAATTTCCCCGGGGTGACCGCCGGCTCTGAGGCCACCGAAGGCCAAACTCCCCCATCTCCGCGACCCCCGGCTATCGGAATGACGGTGGCCGTCAAGACGTTTGATCTCGCCTGCTCAGCCTGTGAACCGCAACGAGAATGGATCGAGCAGCAGGCCCGCCCGAGGCGCAACGCGCAGGCGATCTATCATGATCTGGTTGATCAGTTTCACTGCCAGCTACGAGAAGAGCGGTCGTCACCGCCGGCCGCGCCTGTTCGCCCCGGTTTGCTTTCATGATATCATGAGATATGAGCATCAACTCGTGATATCACGAAATCAGCAAAGAAGAGACCTTCCGAAGCCGGCGAGGCGGTGCTGGTGCGCCTGCAGCCAGAACTGGCA
>NZ_JBBIAM010000128.1:0-25005 GCF_054185185.1 Bradyrhizobium sp. UFLA05-153 | reverse complement strand
GGCTTCCCGCACGACATCAAGGGCCAGGGCATCTACGCCTATGTCACCCTGATGGCCGGCGTCGAGCCGACCGAGGATCTGCGCAAGGAACTCGTGACCTGGGTGCGCAAGGAGATCGGCCCGATCGCCTCGCCCGACCAGATCCAGTTCGCGCCCGGCCTCCCCAAGACGCGTTCCGGCAAGATCATGCGCCGCATCCTGCGCAAGATCGCCGAGGACGAGCCGGGCAGCCTGGGGGACACCTCGACGCTGGCCGATCCCGCCGTGGTCGACGACCTCGTCAAGAACCGCCAGAACCGCCGACAGGCGTGAAGCCGGTACGTCGGACACGATCGTGCGATGGAGGTGAGCATGAGAATCATTCTGTTGGGACCGCCTGGTGCGGGAAAGGGAACGCAGGCCGGCCGATTGGTCGAGAGGCTCGCTGTTCCCCATCTGTCGACCGGCGATATGTTACGCGCCGCGGTGCAAGCCGGGACGGACATCGGGAAGAAGGCGGCAGACATCATGGCGCGGGGCGAGCTGGTGCCAGATCAGCTTATCGTCGCGGTCGTCGTTGGACGCGTTTCGCAGGCCGACGCGCAGCGCGGCTTTGTCCTCGACGGGTTTCCTCGCACGATCGCTCAAGCCCAAGCATTCGACCAACATCTGCGCGGTATCAGCATTGAACTCGACCATGTGATCGAATTGAAGGTAGACGAAGCGGTCTTGCTGGATCGCATCATGACGCGCGCAAGCGAAGCGAGGCTAAGGGGAGAGGCGGTTCGCGCCGACGACAACAAGGAAGCGCTAAAGATCCGGCTTGATACCTATAACCAACAGACGGCGCCGTTGATCGAGTTTTATCGGTCGTTGAGGTTGCTGAGGAGCATCGATGGCCTCCAACCGGTCGATACCGTGACCAAAAGGCTATTCGAGGCGATCGGATCCAACGCTTCTCAAGTGCACGTTAGCGCAACCGGCAGCGCATAGACGCCAGCTGATGGGCATGCGCCACTTGTCGGTGACGCGTTCTCAACCCAGCGTGTGAGCGCCGATGGCGCCGCGCGCGGGGTCGTATTTCTCGCTCGTCATCTCTCGTCCACTCGGACGTGACATAAGGACAAGGCACCTATCCAAGCGGAGTGATGCCGATTGCGCTGCTTAACGGCGTTCTGCCGTTGACCTTCCCCATCGACGCGCGCAACGTCGGCCTCTACGTGATTCCGCCATTTTAGGAGCTGGCTCGTGACCGCATCAATTCAAGGCATCATTCCCGTGATGCTGACACCCTTCACCGAAGCGGATGCCATCGACTTTCAGGGGCTCGAAAACCTCATTGAGTGGTACATAGCGAACGGCGCCGATGCGCTGTTCGCCGTGGCCCAGTCGAGCGAGATGCAGTTCCTTGGCCTCGAGGAGCGCGTTGAGCTGGCCCGTTTTGTCGCGCGAAAGGCAGCAGGCAGGCTGCCTGTCATCGCGTCCGGCCACATCAGCGAATCGCGCCAGGATCAGTTGACCGAGCTCACCTCGATCGCCGCCACCGGCGTCGACGGCCTGGTGTTGGTGACGAACCGCCTCGATCCAAAGCGCGAGGGCGGTACCGCTTTCATGGATCACCTGCGGTGGTTGCTCGATCGCCTGCCGGCCGATCTGCCGCTCGGTCTTTACGAATGCCCCGCGCCGTTCCGCCGGCTCTTGTCCGACGACGAGCTGAGATTCTGCGCCGAGAGCGGACGGTTCGCGATTCTCAAGGACGTATCTTGTGATCTCGCCACCGTGCAACGCCGGGTGGCGCTGACGAAGAATTCAAAACTTGCCGTCGTGAACGCCAATGCGGCGATCGCCTTCGATGCGATGAAGGCCGGTTCGCGAGGCTTCACTGGTGTGTTCACGAACTTTCACCCGGACCTCTACAAGTGGCTCATGATACACCATTCCACCGAGCCGGCACTGGCGGACGATCTTTCCGTCTATCTCGCGCTCGCCGCGATGGCCGAGCCGATGGGCTATCCCAAGCTGGCGAAACTGTATCACCAGCGGCTCGGCACGTTCTCCTGCATCAGGAGCCGGGCTGTCGACTTCGACATCCATGAGCGCTTCTGGGCGCTCGACGCGCTGCTTGACAAGGTCATGCAGGGGCAGGCGAGCTTCCGCGCCAGGATTGCGGCGGCGTGCTGAGCATCGTCGCGGCCGCTGTCCGAAGGGAGCGCGAACGTGACCGTTGCAAACCTTGATCATGGCGGCAAGGCGGCTGTCGAAGGTGTTTTTCGAGTATATCGACGGCGCGGCCTTCAGCGAGGAGACCGGCAAAGGACGAAGCGAGACTGCCCGTGCAATTTGTCGGCCCGATCCACGTGCACCCAAATGGGCGGTTCGTTTATCTCGCCAACCGCTCGGACGGAACGGTCGAGTTCGCCGGCCGCAAGGTGCATGGAGACGGAGAGAATTCCGTTGCGGTCTTTTCGATCGATCCCGCAAGTGGCGAGCCGACGCTCATCCAGACGATCGATACGCAAACGTTCCATTGCAGAACATTCTCGATCCATCCAAGCGGCCGGATGCTTGTTACGGCAGCCGTGGTACCTCTCGACGTTCGCCAAGGCGACAATGTCCAGACCAGCCGGGTTGACCGTCTTTTCCGTTGGTGACGACGGCAAGCTGAGTTTTGTGCGAAAGTACGACGTTGAGGTCGGAAGCGACTGGATGTTCTGGTGCGGAATGGTGGCACTCTAGATCCGACCGATCCAGTCCAGCCGGGGCGCTGGGACGAGACCATAGTTGTAAAAGTTCAGCCCTTTGGCGCCTGCCTTCATGCAAGCGTCGGCCTGGCGTCTCAGGCCTTCGGCGCCGGTGACGTCATGCGGGAACACGCGGAGCCCGGCGCCAAGAAACTTTTCGTTCCCAAGCGCGGCTTTGCCTTGCGCCAAGGTCGCGGCACATTCATCCGGCGAACGTCCATAGACGCAAAGAATCGCCCCGTCGCAGACCTTGCCTATCGCCTCGAGATCGCAGCCTCCGAGCCAGCCGTTGGCAACATCAATCAAGACGACGCGACTGTCCGCGTGCGCGCGTGCCTTCATTTCCGCGATGAGACTTGTCACCGGCTCCGTTCGCCAAAGCAGATACTCATAGAGCGCTGGAAATTGGCGGAAGCTGTCGAGACCGCTGCCGGGAAATTCCGGAAAGCGCGGTTGAGGCGTCTCGCGCTCGCACGCCTCGACGATCCATTGTGCGACCAGACGACGGGCGGCCTCGACATCGACGCCGGCTGCCCCGGCGCGGGCGCGACAGCTCTCGCAGAAGCAAAGCGACAAGAAAAAATCGTCCTCGGCCGTCAGGCCGACACCGTCTTTCTCGTGATGGAACTCATGGGCGAAGCCCATGAAGGACGGACTCTCGAGTTCGACCATGTCCGGGCGGTAGGCGTGAGTGACGTCCTCGACCAGGGCGCAGACATAGGCGCGCGCGTCGGGATTGGACGGGCAGAGACTATAATAGTTCGGATCGCCGAATGCATTGCGCGTCGTGACGCCTGGGTGAAGGAGACCAAGGCGCGTATTGTGCAGGCATACCGTCCAGCAACAGACTTTCAGGCCACCGGCGTCGCGACGACGCACGAGCTCACGCAAGACGTCCCCGCCTTGTGCGATGACCTCGGCAACCTTCGGTCGGACCGCCACCCCACCCCAACGCGACGGCGTCGGATGAAAGTAGATCGTTCCGTCTTCGGGAAAATAGGCCTTACGTACCGGGCTGCGCGGCTGAACGAAGCGGCCCGCATGGTAGGACGTCGCGAGACTCACGCTGTTCACGCCGGCGCGGTCGCGCAATTCGTCGATGACGCGATCGAAGCCAAGGTCCTGTATGTCCCAGGCGTAAGTCCACATTGAGCGATGCATCGGTGACCTTTCAGCGCCGAAGCGCTTTTTTGCAGAAATGGAGTTTGCGCGCGTCGGCACCGTCGACTGTCCGGGCTGAATGATCCTTCATCTTCGAGCCAGAATTGTCCGCTCTGCAATCTCGGGGACCGGAACAGGGCAAATCGCCACCTACAGCGCCGCGATGGCGGTTATCTCGATGCGCAGGTCGGGGTCGGCGAGCCGTGCCTCGACGCAGGCCCGAGCCGGCGGCTTCTCGGGATCGACCCAGGCGTCATAGACGCGGTTCATCACCTCGAAGTCGGTGATGTGCGGCAGGAAGACGTTCACCGCGACCAGTCTGGACTTGTTGGTTCCGGCTTCGGCGAGCAGAGCGTCGATCTTGGCGAGAACCTGGCGCGTTTGATCCGCGATGTCCGCCTTGCGATTGTCGGCGACCTGGCCGGCGATATGAACCGCGCCATTGTACGTCACCGCCTGCGCCATCCGTGGGCTGACCTTGTAGTGTTTCATCATTGCAGGCCCTTGCCATTGTGAGATCGAACGATTGGACGATATAGTCGAAGCAGGTGGCAGGCGGCGACGCCTTTCGTGGAGCCCGCGCGACATTGAGGTATGACGGCCCGATCATCGACGCGCATCATCACCTTTGGGACTTGAGCCTTGGTCGGCATCATTGGCTCGCGGTCAGAGCCGGTGAACGCGGCGGTCTCGGTGATCTTGCGTCGCTCAGGCGCGACTATCTGCCTGAGGACTATCGTCGCGATGCGGCGCGGCAAAACGTCGTGGGCAGCGTTCACGTGGAAGCCGGTTGGGCGAGCGATGACTGCCTCGGTGAGACGCGGTGGCTCGAAACGCTCGACAAGACGGACCGCGTTGCGGAGCGCTATGTCGTTCACGTTCCGCTGGCGAGCGCAAAAGCGCCGGCCTTGATCGAGGCGCAGGCACGCTTTTCGCGCGTGGTTGGCGTCCGCGATATCCTGAGTTGGAGCGAGGACCCCGCGCGCCGTTTCGCCGCTCGGGGCGATTGCATCGACGATCCGCAATGGCGTTCCGGCCTTGCACGGCTGGAGGCCCACGCGCTTGCCTTCGATCTGATGGTCTTCCCCAATCAGCTTGCTCAGGCGGAAAGATTGGCGCGGGACTTTCCGAACCAGCTTTTCGTTCTCAACCATTGCGGCAGCCCGATCGACCGCGATCCCGACGGGATGTCGCGTTGGCGAAAGGCTCTCGCGAGCCTGGGCCGCGCGCCCAATGTATCGATCAAGATCTCCGATCTCGTGGCCTATGATCATCACTGGACGCTCGAAAGTCTGGCCGAAGTGGTGCTCCACTGCCTCGAATGTTTCGGCGTGGCACGGGCGATGTTCGCCAGCGATTTCCCGGTCGCGGGGCTCCACGCGTCGTTCGATGAGGTGTACGACGCCTTCAAGGCCATCGCCTCCCAGCTTTCTGCCGATGAGCAGAGGGCCCTGTTCTTTGCCAATGCGGCGCGTCTCTATCGGTTCGACGACCTCTCATCTTCGCCGCGACTCTCGCCCCGAGACCAGGAGCAGGGCGAGGATGAGTGATCCGAAGAGAATGCTTCGCCACCCCGGCGAGGCATTGACCACCGTGATGAGTGCTGTGATCGTCACGAGAAGAACGGCGCCGGGAATGGAGCCGGCATATGTGCCCGAACCACCGAGGATCGACGTGCCACCGAGCACGACCGCTGCGATTGACGAAAGAAGGTAGGGATCGCCGATCCCGACGTAACCCTGCCCGTTCATGCCGAGGAGGAGAAGACCCGTCATCCCGGCGGTCAGGCCACTGATCGCGTAAACAGCGACGGTCGTCGATCGAACATTGACGCCGGAGAGGGTGGCTGCAAGCGAATTAGCGCCGAGCGCGAAGACGCGCGCGCCGAATGGCGTCGCGTGTAGCGCGATGAGCGAAAGGGTCGACGCGACGGCCCAAACGAGGACGCCGGCAGGGACGCCGGTCGGCCGCGCGGAGCCGAGCCACTCCAGCAATGGACTCTGCGCTGAAACTGCGCTGCCGCCGGCAAGCAGGATCAAAAGACCCTGCAGAAAGGTCGCCATGGCCAGGGTCATGATCATGGGATGGGCGCGCAAGAGAGCGACGCCGATTCCGTTGAGGGCCCCGATCACGGTCGCAGCGGCCAGGGTTATGAGAGCTGCAAACGCACCACTCTCGTCGCCGGCAAATGAGACGAGAGGCACGCCGACGGCGCTGACCGTGATGATGGCGCCGACCGAAAGGTCGATGCCGCCTGCAATGACGACGAACGTCTGCCCAATAGCGGCAAGACCGACGACGGCGCCAAGCTCGACGAGATAGCGGAGATGGCCAAAGGCCCCGAAACCTGGCTTTGCGAAGGACGCGGCGATCCATAGGGCGGCGACGATCAGAACCGTCAGGAAAGGCCGGCTCATCAGCAGCGTGCGCCGTTGGAACTTTGGAAAGCGGACCGTCTCTGTCGATCTCATGGCGAACTCCTGCGCGCCGTAAATTCCGGCAGCGCGACGGCGCCGACGATGATCAGGCCTTGCGCGATGTAATGCGCGACCGGCGGGAAGCCGAGGAAATACATCACGTTGATCATGACGCTGAGGAGGAGGCTGCCGGCAACCGCGCCGCGCATCGCTCCGCGGCCGCCGAGAAAGCCCACGCCGCCGAGAACTGCCGCGGCAATCGAGTTGAGCGTGAATGCTTCGCCGATCACCGGATCGCCCGAGCCCGTTTGTGCGGCGACGAAGAGGCCCGCGCAGGTCGAAAGCAGCCCGCTGACGGCATAGGCAGCGATCCGTGCCGAGTCGACGGGCACGCCGGCGCGGTACGCGGCGACGGAATTTTCTCCGGCCGCGTAGAGGCTAAGGCCAAGGGGCGTGGCGAGATAGAGTTTCCAGAGGACGACGGCGAGGATGACGAGCAGTGCCGCCACAGGCGTCTCGCCGGCAAGCGAATCCGACAACCATGCGGGGATCGCGCCGCCCGGTCTTGGCAGGATCAGCAGGGCGGCGCCGCCAACTATGAATGAGGCCGCGAGCGTGACGACGATGGCGGGCAGCCCAAGACGCACGACGACTATTCCGCAAGCCGCGCCGGTGACGAGACCTGCGACAATCACCAAAGCCGCGCCACCGGCGACGCCGAGCGGGCCGGCCATCGTGGTCGCAGCGATGACCGCGCCCAGACTGACCATCGCGCCGATCGCCAGGCTGACGCCGCCGGCAAGCATGAGTATTGCTTGCGCCATCGAGACCAGCACGAGCGGCAGCCAGCTCTGCGAGAATTTCGCGACGCCGCTCACGCTGATGAGGCCGGGGAAGAGATAGGCGTAAAGGGCCAGAAACGCCGCTACGACGGTCAAGAGGCCTTTGACGCCTCGGTTGCGCTGTCGTTGCGCCGGCCAATACAGCCGCGGTGCACTTCCGGCCGCGCTCATGCTGCCGTCCTCATGAGGTCTGCGCCCATCGAGGCGGCCACGATGGCCTCTTCGCTCACGGCCTCGCGTTCGATGGTGGCGACGATCCGCCCCTCGCGCATCACGGCGACGCGGTCGCAAAGATGAACGAGTTCGGGCGTATCGGAGCTTGAAAGCACGATCGCCTTGCCTTCGCCGGCGAGACGGCGCAGCAGCGCGTAGATTTCGCGCTTTGTTTCGACGTCAACGCCGCGCGTCGGATCGTTCAGCAACAGAACTTGCGGCTCGGCCGGCGTCCATTTCGCCAGCGCCACTTTCTGCTGGTTGCCACCGGACAACGCCTGCACTTGCCGCGTGAGATCGCCCTTGATCGTGAAGCGGTCGGCGAGCGCGCTGGCGAGCGCACGCTCTTTCGTTCGGTCGCGCAACGACAGCCCAAATGCGCGTGCGAAGCTTGGCAGCATGAGGTTCCAGCCGATGTTGTGAATGAGATGAAGGCCTTCGCGTTTGCGATCAGCCGGCACATAGGCAAGTCCCAGCGCGTTGGCCTTGCGAACCGACGAGGGAAGCTTCGCTCTGCCGTTGAACTCTGCGGTCCGCGCGGAGGCGGGCAGGGCGCCATAGAGACTGAGGAGCAAATCCTCTTGTCCTTGCCCGACCAATCCGCCGACGCCGAGAACCTCGCCGCGCCGGATCGAAATATCGATGTTGCGCAAGACGCCGGCGGAAAGACCCGAGACCGACACGATCGGATCCCGGTCGGTGGTCGGTGTCCAGGCGGGGAAGAGGTGGCCCGTGTCGCGGCCGACCATCAGTCGCACCAGATCCGCGGCCTCGACGCCCTCGATCGACCGGTCCGCGGTGACGACGCCGTCCTTGAGGACGGTGACGTGCTGGCACAACCGCATGATTTCGTTGAGTCGATGCGATATATAGAGAATGGCGACGTTCTTTGCGCAAAGGCGGTCGAGCAGGCTCGTCAGCGTCTCGACCTCGTGTGCGGACAAGGACGATGTCGGCTCATCGAGAATGAGAACGCGCGGCTCTCGAAACAAAGCCTTGGCGATCTCGACCATCTGGCGCCGGCCGAGCGGCAGGTCGCCAACCGGGGTCGCCAAATCCTCGTCGAGCCCGACGAGGTCCATCGCCGCCCGCGCGCGCCGGGCGAGGCAGCGATAGTCGATCAATCCATAGCGGCGCGGCAGTGCGCCAAGGCCGATGTTCTCGGCGATGGAGAGCTGGCTGGTGAGGCCGAGCTCCTGTTGCACTACTGCGACGCCCGCGCGATGCGCGTCGCGGGGATTGAGCCCGCGAAACGAGCGGCCGTCGATTTCCACGACGCCCTCGTCGGGGAGCAGAGCCCCCGACAGGATGTTGATCAGCGTCGACTTGCCCGCTCCGTTCTCGCCGAGCAGCGCGTGAATCCGGCCCGGATGAAGCGCGATGGACACGTCGCGCAGCACGGGATTTCCGAAGAACGACTTCGACACACCGCGTGCGGCAAGGGTCGGAGCAGGCGTCATCTTCGCGACCGTTCCCGGTTCTGGCCTATTTTTGAGCCAGAAGCTCGTCAAAGAGCTTCTGATCGTAAGGAGAGTAGATGTAGCCGTCAGCCGGGAAATCTTTCGCCTTGGCCAGATACTGGTCAATGTTCGAGTTATCGATGATCGGCAAAGGAATCTTGACGAAGGCGGGGACATCCTTGCCAGTCAACGCCTGCACGGCCGCGTAGGTCGCAAAAGCGCCGAGCCAATTGGGCTGCATCGTCGCCCAAGATTTGAGGCTCTTTGCCTTCCACAGTTCGAGGAATTGGCGCGCGTTCTCCCCCGTGATCGGAACCTGCTTGCGGCCTTGCTTGTCAAAAGCGAGAACCGCGCCAGCCGAGAGAGCGCCGCCGAGCGACAGGATTCCGTCGATCTCGGGATGGGCGAAGAGAAGGTTGGTCACCGCTTCCTGGGCCGGCGCGACGTTATAGGCGGTGTTCGTCTCGGCGAGGATGGTCACATTGGGGTTGGCCTTGAGCACCGGCTCGGCGCCCTTGCGGCGGTCATCGCTGACGGAGATGCCGGCCGGGCCGTTCAGTACGAGGATCTTGCCCTTGCCGCCGATCGCGTCGATGAGGAATTTCGCCGCGCTCGCGCCCCACTGCTCCGAATCCGTATTGATCTTGGCGGTGACCTGATCGGTGTCGACGAGGCTGTCGAAATTGATGACGGCGATGCCCTTGGCGCAGGCGTCGGCGATCACGCGGCCCGGCGCGGAAGACGAGCCGGCAATGAGGATGATCGCATCGACATTGGAATCGATCATCGACTGGATTTGCTGGATCTGGGTGTTGGCATCGCCCCGGGCATCAGTGACGACGAGTTTCGAGATGAGACCCTGCTTCTTGAGTTCGTCGACCTCTTTCTCGATCGTCCCCTGTGTCTCCTTCATCCAGGTCGGCACCGAATAGATATCGGCCCAACCGATTGTGAATGGCGGCTTGCGATCGCCCTTCATGCATTTGGCCGCGGCGGCGGCTTCGCTTGCCGTTCCGATCAGAGCGAATAGGCCAAGGCAAATGGCGCTAACCGCCGACAACGACGACTTCATCATCCTTCTCCCTCCAATGCGCGGCGCGCGGCGGCGCCTTCAAGGCCTGGCGCTGAGCGACGGATCGGCAGGGGCCTCCACAGGCCGATCGCAACGGCTTGCTCCTGATTCCACTATAATGGACATACTTTCATTATAGCGGACGTCGAAAAGCTAGCGTCGTTTTAGAAATCGCGCAAGAGACCGAATGCGTCGACGCTCCGAAATCGATGAGCTGCGAACTCGTCAATCTGATGCCGGCGGCCGGGATTCTCGAATGTGCCGACAAGGAGGGCCGCGTTTTTTCTTGGCCGCAAATTGTACTTCCTTGGCCTTGCCTATCAGTCGCAGTTCGTCCTGAACCGCGAATGCCGGTCGTATCTCGATGAACTCGCCGAGACGGCGCGCGAGACGTCTCAGTTGTGCATGCTCGATGGCGACAAATACGCGAAGGCGCCAGGCCGTTTCGCATCAGCTCGGATGTTGGCGAGAGGATTCCGACTCTCTGAACCGCGTCGGGGCGCCTGCTGGTCTCGCTCATGAGCGACGAGAAGATCCTCTCCTTCATTCCAGAGGAGGACTTCGTTTTGTCGAGCGGCGTCAGGCTGGACCCGAGGGCTCTTCTTGCCGATGTTCACAAGGCCCGGGAGGACGGGTTTTTCTCGTCCGACACGGGCGTGGCGTAGCTTTTCCGCTGCTTCTGCGATCTCACGCAGTTCGCCGGTCAGAAGCTGGGCGCGGCTGCTCCCTGCACTGAATGCTTGATCGCAGACGATACGCGGTACATAAAATTGCACATCAGCGAACGGGATTGTGGCTCCATTGTGCAGAAAGTGTAGGGTATGGATTGGGAGCGGGTGAGAATATTCCTGGAAGTCGCGCGCGCAGGGCAGATGCTCAAAGCGTCAAAAAATCTGCGATTGAATCACGCGACGGTTGCGCGTCAGATAACCGCGCTGGAAAAGAGCCTGAAGGCGAAGCTGCTCGAACGACACACATCCGGCTGCTCGCTAACTGCCGCAGGGGAGGCCCTGGTCCAGGCGGCGGAGCGCGCGGAAAGCGAGTTTCTCAAGGTTGGCGCCAGCATCGGCGGCAGTGCAGACGCCGTCACCGGCACGGTGCGAGTTGGAGCACCCGATGGACTTGGCAACTACTTCCTGGCTGAGCATCTGGGCGCGTTGGCTGCGCGCCATCCGGGGCTGATCATTCAACTCGTGCCACTCCCGCGCACGTTCTCGCTTTCGCGTCGGGAGGCGGATATCGCGATCACACTCGACCGGCCGAAGCAGGGCCGGCTCATCTTGTCCAAGCTGACCGACTACACCCTGAGCGTATACGGCTCGGAGAGCTATCTCGAGCGCGAGGGGCCGATAAAGGCTCATTCCGATCTAGCCGGTCGTCTCTTCGTTACGCACATCGAGGACTTCGCTTATAGCCGGGCTCTCGACTATGCGTCCGTTCTCGGCCGGCTGATGTCTCGCCGCTACGAGTGCGGCAGCGTCATTGCCCAGATGGAGGCGGTCCGAACCGGGCACGGGATCGGCATTTTGCACGACTACGCTGCAAGGCGTTACCCGGAGCTGCGGCGCTTGCTTCCCGACGTCCGCTTCGTTCGAAGCTATTGGCTGACGTCACATCCTGACACGCACGGAACGCGCAGGGTTCAGGAAGTGCATCGGTTCATCGCCTCGTCGGTCAAGGCAGCCAGATCGTCCTTTGAGTTGGACTGATCGCGATGCCGGCCCGAGCTACGCACCGCGATACCAGCTCGCCAGATTCCAGGTCGTGACGTCCCAACCCGAGATGTCGGCCATGAGGTTGTTGACGCCTGCGCCGACGATGTTGCGCGAGAGCAGCGGCAGGAACACGTTGGCATCGCAGAAGGTTTCGTCGACCTTGATCAGTAATGCGGCGCGCTTGACCGGATCGAGCTCGTTCTGCGCGGCCTTGTAGGCCTTGTCGGCCTCTGGATCGGACCAGCGCGAGATGTTTCGGCCGAGCCATTTGTTGTCCTTGTTGGCGATCTCCCAGGAGACGCACTGGTTCAGGAACCGCTCCGGATCGGGCTGCGGCTGCGTCGTGTTGTACATCTCCATGTCGGCATAGAATTTCGAGTAGGTATCGGGATTGCCGACGTCCGACGAGAAGAACACCGATGCGACGACCGACTTGAGCTCGATCTCGATGCCGGCGCGCTGGCAGGCCTGCTTGATGATGGCCTGCGTCTTCTGGCGCGGGGCGTTGATCGAGGTCTGGAAAACGAATTTGAGCTTCTTGCCGTCCTTCTCGCGGATGCCGTCCGCGCCCCTTGTCCAACCGGCCTCGTCGAGGATCTTGTTCGCCTTGTCGACGTCGAACGCGTATTTGAGCTTGCCCGACTTGAACTGCGCAGGCTGGTTGACGAAGCTCGCCGTTGCGATGCCGCCGCGGCCGTAGATGAATTTCTCGATCGCCTCGCGATCGATCAGGAGGTTGATCGCCCGGCGAACGGCCGGATCGGACAGCGTCGGGTGCCTGGTCTTGACGCTGGAGCGCTCGCCGTCGACCTCGGTCCACGGGTCCGTCGTGTTGAGGATGATGAACTCGACGTTGCCGGAGGGCGTGACGTCGACCTTGCCCTTTCCGTTGGCCTCCATGCGCTTGAGGACCTCCTCCTCCACCAGGAGGTTCCAGGCATAGTCGTATTCGCCGGTCTGGAGCACGGCGCGCGCGGCGGAGACCGCGTCGCCGCCACCCTTGACTTCGAGCGTGTCGAAATGCGGCTGGTTCCTGACATGATAGTCGGGATTGCGTTCGGCCCGGATCATGTCGCCCGGCTTGAACTCGACGAACCTGTACGGGCCGGTGCCGATCGGCTTCAGATTGCCCGGTGCTTCGCGCGACTTCGCGCCGACATAGTCGCCGAAATGATGTTTTGGCAGGATCTGGCCGACCGAGCCGACGAAGGGATCGGCCCAGAACGGGGTCGGGCTCTTGAACTTCACCTTGACGGTGTGGTCGTCGATTTTCTCGACGGTGATGTCCTTGTAGGAACCCGTGGTGTACGCCGCGGTCGCGAGATCCGCGGCGTATGTCCAGGTGAAGACGACGTCGTCGGCGGTGAAGGGCTTGCCATCGTGCCATGTCACGCCCTGCTTCAGCTTCCACGTCACGCTCATGCCGTCGGGCGCAAGGCCGCCGTTCTGCTTGCTCGGGACCTCGGCGGCGAGGCAGGGGATGAGGTTGCCCTCCTTGTCCCAGCCGGCGAGCGGCTCGAAGAAAATGCGCGAGGCGATCTGGTCCTTGGTGCCGAGCGCGAAATGCGGATTGAGCAGCGTCGGGGCCTGCCAGAGCAGGATTTTGAGCGGGCCGCTGCCGCCGGCCTTGGTCGGCTTGTATGGCAGCGTGGCGTCCGCCATCGCCACGTCGTTCCAGGCCAGGATCTGGCTCGCGACCGGCGCTGCGATCCCGATCGCAGCCAGTTTCTGGATGAACGAGCGACGAGATAGCGCGCCTTGCTTCACCTCCGCGATGAACCCGCGGATTTCGTTTTCGTTCATCGTCCACCTCTCAAAGAAGACTCGTCACCGACTGAAGCCCATCATGTTTCATCATAGCGGAGGCGGCAATGCCGACAAGGCAGGGAAAGCCTGCGGCGAAATGGCGTGTCTAAGCGTGAGATGCGAGTTCGAGGGTGCGCGACGTCGTCATTGCAATGACGACGCTGAGGCCGGATGCATGAAGGCTGTCGGCTGTGCAATCTGCGCGAGGCCCCTATGCTCTCGGTTCCCGACATCGCTAATCCGTTGCCCTTCACGGGCGCGTCTCATTATATTGCCTCGGTAATTGCGACCGGAGCAGCCTGCGCGGCGCTCCGCGATGAGGACCACGCGATGGATGACACGATTGGCTTCCCCGATCCCGGCCTCGACCTGTCGGACGGCTTCAAGCCGCACACCTCGCACTGGGGCGTGTTCTCGGCGCGGAATAGTGAAGCCGGGTTAGAGGTCAGGCATTATGCAGGCGATCCCGATCCCAACGGCATCATCGACAATTTTCCCGGCGCGCTCCGCCACCAGGCGCGCATCGCCCAGCCGGCGATCCGCCGCGGCTGGCTCGAGCGTGGGCCCGGCCCCGATGATCGCCGCGGCCGCGACGAATTCGTCTCCGTCAGCTGGGAGAAGGCGCTCGATCTTCTGGGGGACGAGCTGACGCGCATCCGCGACACGCGCGGCCCCTCGGCTGTGTTCGGCGGCTCCTACGGCTGGTCGAGCGCGGGCCGCTTTCATCACGCGCAGAGCCAGGTTCATCGCTTCCTCAACATCGCGATGGGCGGCTACGTGCGGTCGGTCAACACCTATTCCTCGGGCGCGTCCTCCGTGCTGCTGCCGCAGATCCTGGCGGGCTATGAAGACATCACCAAGCGCAACGTCACCTGGGAGCAGATCGCGACCGAGACCGATATCGTGCTGGCGTTCGGCGGCATGGCGCTGAAGAACTCGATGGTGGCTGGCGGCTCGATCAGCAAGCACGTCGAGCGCGGCGCCATGAGTGCTGCGCGCCGGCGCGGCTGCGAGTTCATCCTGGTCAGTCCGCTGCGTGACGATCTGCCAGTGGAGGCCGGCGCCGAATGGATGACGTGCGTGCCCGGCACCGACACCGCGCTGATGCTCGGCATCGTCCACTCGCTGGTGGCTGAGGGCCTGCATGATCAGGCTTTTCTCGATCGCTACACCGAAGGCTGGCCGGTCTTTTTGCGCTATCTGACCGGCGAGAGCGATGGGCAGGCCAAGAACGCCGAATGGGCCGCCGCGATCTGCGGCGTCGAGGCGAACACGATCCGCAAGCTGGCGCGGCGCCTTGCCGGGAAGAGGGCGCTCATCACCGTCTCCCATTCGCTGCAGCGTGCCGAGCATGGCGAGCAGCCGGTGTGGATGGGCATGGTGCTGGCGGCAGCGCTCGGCCAGATCGGCCTTGCCGGCGGCGGCTACGCCTATTCATTGGGGGCGATCGGCTATTACGGCCGCCGCGTCAACGACGCGCCGGGGCCGACGCTGGGGCAGGGCCGCAATGGTGTCGCCGATTTCATTCCGGTGGCGCGCATCGCCGACATGCTGCTCAACCCTGGAAGCACCTATCGCTACAATGGCGAGACGCGCACCTATCAGGATATCCGTCTCGTCTACTGGGCCGGTGGCAATCCCTTCCATCACCATCAGGACATCAACCGCCTGCGCAAGGCCTTCTCGAAGGTCGATACGCTGGTCGTGCACGAGCTCGCCTGGACCGCCACGGCCCGGCACGCCGACATCGTGCTGCCCTCCACGATGACGCTCGAGCGCGAGGACATCGGCTATTCCACCAACGATCCTTTGATGGTCGCGATGCACCGTATCGCCGAGCCGTTTGGCCTCGCGCGCGACGACTATGAGATCTTTGCCGATCTTGCCGAACGGCTCGGCGCGCGCGAACCCTTCACGGAAGGGCGCAACGCGCGGCAGTGGCTGGAACATCTCTATGAGCCGACCCGTGCTTCGCTCGGGGCGCGCGGCCTCGAGGCCCCGAGCTTCAAGGAATTTTGGCAACGCGGCAGCCTGGTCGTGCCGCAACAGCCCGATGACGGCGGCAGGCTGCGCCGCTTCCGCGAGGATCCCCTCGCTCATGCCCTACCGACGCCGAGCGGACGCATCGAGATCTTTTCGCAAAAGATCGCCGGCCACGGCGATGCGGATTGTCCGGGCCATCCGGTCTGGCTCGCGAAGACCGATGTACCAAAGCCCGGCTCGCCATGCTTCCTCGTCGCCAACCAGCCCGTGACGCGCCTGCACAGCCAGCTCGACTTCGGCGGCCATTCGGCGGCAGCAAAACATCGCGGCCGCGAGGTCGCGCGCATGAACCCGCGCGACGCTAGCGTTCGCGGCATCAAGGATGGCGACATCATCCGCCTGTTCAATGAGCGCGGCGCCTGTCTTGCCGCGGTGCATGTCACCGACGGCATAGCGCCCGGTGTCGTCCAGCTGCCGACCGGCGCGTGGTACGACCCGATGGATCCGGAGGACGACGCGCCGCTCTGCGTTCACGGCAATCCGAACGTGCTCACCCGCGACATCGGCACCTCGTCCTTTGCGCAGGGCTGCACCGGCCAGCTTACGACGGTCGAGGTGGAGCGCTTCACCGGCAACCTGCCTCCGATCCGCGCCTTCGATCCGATATAGCTTGTGTAGGATGGGTGGAGCGCAGCGAAACCCATCAGCTTCGTCGCCCGATAAAAGTTTGATGGGTTTCGCCTTCGCTCTACCCATCCTACGATCTTCGAAAGCGGTGCCTCAGCCCGCCTTCGTGCCCGTGATGATTGCGAGCGCCTCGACAAGGCGGTCGAGATCGGCCTCCGTGGTGTAGAGCGCCGGCGTCACGCGGATGCACTGTCCCTTGGCGACACCCGCACGGCGCACCGTATGCACCTTGAAGCCGTCCCTGAGCTTGGCCACGACGGCGTCGTTGTCGGCCTTGCTCGTCTTGCCGGCGATGCGGAAGGAGGTGATGGCTCCGTAGGAGCCGATTTCATCCGGCGTCAGGATCTCGATATCCCTGAACGCACGGACACGGCTCACCCAGTAGTCGCGCAAGTAGCGCAGGCGGGCCTGCTTGGCGGGTGCGCCGATCTCCTGGTGTAGCGAGACCGCCGTCGGCACCGTCAGCACGGTCGCGAAATTCACGGTGCCGGTGTGCACACGCGAGCGGATATCGGTTGCCGGATAATCCTCGTCGCCCATGTCGCGGTCGATGTCGGCGATGCGGTCTTTCCTGATGTAGAGGAAGCCGACGCCGAGCGGCGCGCCGATCCATTTGTGCAGGTTGAAGCCGACGAAATCGGCCTCGAGCTCACCGACTTTGAAGTCGAGCTGCCCCCAGGAATGGGCGGCATCGACGATGGTGTCGATGTCCTTGGCCTTCGCCATGCGCACGATCTCGGCGATCGGCATCACGAGGCCGGTGCGGTGGCTGACATGCGTCAGCAGCAGCAGCTTGGTCTTCGGGTTGGCATCGATCGCTTTTGCGTAGGCGTCCAGCACGGCCTGCCGGGTCGCTGGCTCCGGCACGTCGAATTTGACGACGTCGACGCCGCGCCGCGCCTTCAGCGCGTTCATCGCATACTGCATCGAATCGTAGTCGAGATCGGCATAGAGCACGGTGTCGCCCGTCTTCAGCCTGTTGTAGCCGCCGATCAGGAGCTGCAGCGCCTCGGTTGCACCGCGCGTCAGCGCGATCTCCTCGGGCGTAGCGCCGACCGCTTCCGCCACCTTGACGCGCACGGCCTCGAAATCGGCACCAAAGCGCTGCCGCGCATAGTAGGAATTCTGGGAGTTGACCATGTCGACCTGGCGGACGAACTCGCGCCGCACCGGCTCGGGCATGACGCCCCAATAGCCGTTCTCCAGGTTGACGATGTCAGGTGTCACGGCATAGAGCCCGCGCGCTGCATCCCAATAGGCCTTGTCAGTGGCGATCGCGGCCGCAGGTCCCGTCGGCGCCTTCGGCAAGCCTTCCGCAGCCATCACCGGTGCCGCAAGCGGCGCGACCACCGCGGCCGTGAACCCCTTCAGGATCGACCTGCGATCGGAGGAAATCGTCTTGATCAAATGCATCTTGAGCCTCTCACTTTAGCACGGCGACCAGAGCAATGGTCCACGAAGCGGAGATGACGGGACTGTGACCGTCCAAAGGTGGACCGTCGATCCCGAACGTGGCGGGGAGTGCGTAGGATGGGTTGAGCACTTGCGAAACCCATCATGCTTCATCGTCGGACGACCGCGATGGGTTTCGCTTCGCTCTACCCATCCTACGGGGTGGCCGCCGCCATTGACGCCCCCCGCCCGAGACACGACATATCCTGCATCCCGACTCCGCACCCCCCGCCCCGGAGCAAGCCATGAACGCGCCGTCCAACGTCGATCCCGTCACCGCGCAGCCCGAGCGCGACGTCCTGCACTGGCTGACCAACGAGACCCGCGATCAGCGCTTCATCGACAACATCTTTGCCGAGATGTGCATCCGCCTCCAGCAGGCCGGCATTCCGGTCGCGCGGGCGACGCTTCATGTCGTGGTCAACCATCCGCAATGGCTGGGCGCGCGGATGATGTGGGCCGACGGGATGCGCGGGGCGGAGATTTCGCGGGTCGATTACGATGTCAGGGAAACATCCCAATATATCGGCAGTCCCGCCAACGAAATCCATGACGGCGCTACCGAGGTGCGCGAGCATCTCGAACGGGGCCCATCAGCGGGCCGCAAGCATGCCGTCTATGACGAGATGCGGGCGAAGGGCCTGACCGACTATGTGGCATGGCCGATGTACCATACGCTCGGCAAGCGGCACATCGTCACCTTCGCGACCGACCGTCCCGACGGCTTCGACGACGCGCATGTTGCCGCTCTCAAGAGACTGTTGCCGGTGCTGGCGCTGGTCAGCGAGATCCGGATCAAGAACCGCCTGGCGCGAACCCTGCTCGAGACCTATGTCGGCTCGCATGCCGGCGAACTCATCCTGGCCGGCGCCACAAGGCGCGGCAGCGGCACGACCGTGCACGCCGCGATCCTGATCTGCGACTTGCGCGATTTCACCCGCATCTCCGACAACTGGCCGCGCGATGACGTCATCGATCTCCTCAACGACTATTTTGACGCGATGTCCGAGCCGATCGTGCGGCATGGCGGGGAAATCCTGAAATTCATCGGCGACGGCCTGCTCGCCATCTTTCCGCTCAGCCAGCCCTCGGCCTGTGCAAACCTGCTGCGGGCCGTGAGTGAGGCCCGTCAGGCCATGGCGGTGCTGAACGAAAACAACAGCGTCACCGGCCGCGCGCCGCTGCATTACGGGATCGGTGCCCATGTCGGTGACGTCATGTACGGCAATATCGGCTCGCGCTCCCGGCTCGACTTCACCGTCATCGGCCCTGCCGTCAACATGGCCTCCCGTCTCGAGACGCTCACAAAACAGTTGGGGCGAACCGTGCTGCTTTCGCGCGCCTTCGCCGACCTCGTGAAGAACGAAGTCGAACTCGAACGCGTCGGCGAACACCCGGTGCGCGGCTTCAACGAGCCGGTCGAGGTGTTCGCGTATCACGGCTGAAGGTCGGTCTGCTGCGCGCTCCGTAGCCCGGATGGAGCACAACGTAATCCGGGGTTGACTCCATCGGCGTGTTTCCCGGATTTCGCTGCGCTTCATCCGGGCTACGATCGCCTCCGGCGCGGGGAGGTCGGATTGCGCCTGTTTCGTTGGGGTTCGCCAAAGCTTCTACCGATCCTACGAACCCCAATGATGGCATCATGCCCCTGATTTGCCCGACGTGTCAAATGATTTCGTAAAATCGGAAGCCATCGCGCCGTCCGCCACCGGCTACTTTGCATGGGGTTGTTTTCGATGTTTTGGTTTTGGCGACGCGGCTAGCGCGCCTCAGGCGCTGCTGCCCTTCAGCCGCTCGTTGCGCCGGCGCAGGCCTTCCATGGTGGCGAGCAGGATGACGGAGACGGTGGTCAGGATCACCGCCGCCGCCGTGATGGTCGGGCTGATGTTCTCGCGGATGCCGCTGAACATTTCGCGGGGCAGGGTGCGCTGCTCGGGGCCGGCCATGAACAGCACGATCACCACCTCGTCGAAGCTGGTGGCGAAGGCGAACAGCGCGCCTGATGCCAGACCCGGCAGGATCAGCGGCAGGATCACGCGGCGGAATGCGTAGAGCGGCGGCGCGCCGAGGGAGGCTGCGGCGCGCGCCAGGTTCATGTCAAAGCTTTGCAGCGTCGCGCCGACCGTGATCACCACGAAGGGCGTTGCCAGCGCGGTGTGGGCCAGGATCAGGCCGAGATAGCTGCCGGTCAGCCCGATCGGCGCGAAGAAGAAGTAGAGGCCGACCGCAGTGATGACGCCGGGCACCACGACGGGCGACAGCACGATCGCCAGCACCAGCGGCTTGAACCGGCTCTTCCACTGTGCCAACCCCAGCGCGGCCAGCGTGCCGAGCACGACCGACAGCACCGTCGCGGCGACGCCGATGATCATGCTGTTCTTCAGCGACGTCATCCAGCGCGCCGAATGGATGAACTCATCGTACCAGCGCAAGGAAAGGCCGGGCAGCGGATAGGTGAGGTAGGCGCCGGAGCTGAAGGATAGCGGCATGATCGCGAGGATCGGCGCCATCAGGAAGATGAAGACCAGCGTGGCAATGATGATGGTCGCGCCCCACGCGATGCGCTGGCTGGTCGTGCGGAGGGAAGCATCGCCGCTCAATTCTTCATTCCTCCGGTGACCTGCTGCCCCTGCACCAGCCTTCCGTAGAGGACGCCGAGCAGCAGCGTTGCGACCAGCAGCAGCGCGCCCAAAGCCGAGGCAAGGCCCCAATTGGCGGTTTCGGTGGTGTAGAGGGCGATGAAGTAGCTCATCATCTGATCGGCGCCGCCGCCGACGAGTGCGGGCGTGATGTAGTAGCCGAGCGCCAGGATGAAGACGAGCAGGCTTCCCGCGGCGATGCCGGGCAGGGTCTGGGGCAGGTAGATCCGCAGGAAGGCGGTGAGCGGCGGCGCGCCGAGCGAGGCGGCGGCCCGCATATAGGCCGGCGAGATCGCCTTCATGCTGCTGTAGAGCGGCAGGATCATGAAGGGCAGCAGCACGTGGGTCATCGCCACATAGACGCCGAAGCGGTTGTAGATCAGCCGCATCGGCGCATCGATGATGCCGAGGAAGCGCAAGCTGTCGTTCACCACGCCATTGCTCTGCAACAGCACGATCCAGGCGCAGGTGCGCACCAGCAGCGACGTCCAGAACGGCAGCAGCACGAAGATCATCAGGAGATTCGATCTCCCGGCCGGCAGCGTTGCCAGGAGGTAGGCGACCGGGAAGCCCAGGATCAGGCACAGCACCGTGACACTGAAGCTGATGATGAAGGTGCGGACGAAGACGTCGCGGTAGATGGCCTGATCGGGCGGGGCGGCGACGATCGCGCCGTCCACGTTCCGCGTCAGGTCGAGCGCCGCCAGCAGGTAGAAGCCTGTCACCGGCCCGCTCGCGCCCTTGATCGCCGCCCAGGTGGTGCGTTCGCGCCATGCCGGATTGATCTTGCCCAGCGTCTCCTTCGCCGTGCCTGATACAGGCGGGGCCTTCAGATTGCGCGCCGTGCTGGTGAGGATGGTGCGGAAGCCGTTGACGGCGTAGTTGAGCCGCTTGGCCGCGATGGCGAGCGTCCCGGCGGCGCGCGCCGCCAGGATGTCGTCGGCCAGCGCAGCATAGGCCTTTTCGTCCGGGAGGTCCTTGCCGTCCCAGTCGGCCAGCGCCGCCACGGTTTGCGGCAGCACCTTGCGCACCTCCCAGTCATCGACGGCGTGCCAGAGCATGCCGGCGATTGGTCCTAAGAAGGTGAAGAGCAGGAATGCGAGAAGCGGCAGGACCAGCGCCAATGCCTTGACCTGGCGCGCCCGCTCCGCCCGTTTGAGGCGGCGCTTGAGCGGCACGTCGGTCGGCGCATCGGCGCTGGTCAGGAACGCTTCCGTCATTGCTTCAAGCCTTGCGGTCGCGTTATTTCGCGGTCCACTTGTTGAAGCGTTCGGTCAGGCGGTCGATGTTCTCGAGCCAGAATGCAACGTTGATCTCGACCGCATTCTTCATGTTGTCCGGCGCCGTCGGCAGATCCTTCAGAACGGCCGGCTGGATCAGCCCCGCGGCGTCCTTGTTCGAGGTGCCGTAGGCGATGTTCTCCGACAGCTTGGACTGGTTTTCGGCCTTGCCGGCGAAGTCGAGGAACTTGTAGGCGGTGTCCTTGTTCGGGCTGCCCTTCAGGATGACCCAGCTGTCGAGCGTATAGAGCGCGCCGTCCCACACCATGCCGAAGTTCTTCTTCTCGTTCTTGTTCGCGGTGTCGATGCGGCCGTTATAGACCGAGGTCATCGCCACTTCGCCCGAGGCGAGCAGCTGCGGCGGCTGGGCGCCGGCCTTCCACCAGACGAGGTCGCCCTTGATGGTGTCGAGCTTCTTGAAGGCGCGATCGACGCCCTCGTCGGTGGCCAGCACCTTGTAGACGTCCGCCGGCGGGACGCCGTCGGCGATGAGGGCGATCTCCAGCGTGGTCTTCGGACCCTGGCGCAGGGCGCGCTTGCCCGGATATTTCTTGGTGTCGAAGAAGTCCGCCCAGCCCTTCGGCGCCTCCTTCAGCTTGTCCTTGTCGTAGCCGAGGACGAAGTCGTACAGGATGGCGCCGACGCCGCAGGGATTGACCGACGGCGGCAGATAGGCGGCCTCGCCGCCGATCTTGGTGTAGTCGATCTTCTCGAACAGGCCCTCATCGCAGCCGACCGCGAGTTCCTCGCTCTCGACCTGGACGACGTCCCAGGTCGCGGCGCCGCCCTGCACCTTGGCCCGCAGCACGCCGATGCCGCCGTCCCAGGACTCGTCGTTCATCGGGATGCCGGCCGCCTTCTTGAACGGTTCGAAGTAAACCTTCTTCTGGGCGTCCTGATATGCACCGCCCCACGATACGACGGTGAGATCGCGCGCCTGCGCGACTGTTGCCAGCGCGACGCCGGCGGTCAGCGTCGCGGCGAATCCGAGTGCCATCTTGAGTTTCATCATCGTCTTCGTTCCCTTCTTGTTGTGAGTTGCGTCCTGGAAGTGATGTGTCCCGGCCCGATCGCCTGGAGGAAGTGGTTCGATTACACCGGATCGAGGGCCAGGCAGTCTTCAGGGCGGAACGTGACGGACACGTTTTCACCCTGCCTCAAGCTGTGATGTTCGCCCGGCTGGAGCTTGACCATGAACTCCTCGTTGCCCGCGACCTCGAGCACGGCCAACGTGTGGTCGCCGAGATAGATGGTGCTCTGTACGGTGGCCGGCAGGCGGTTCGGTCCCTCGCTCGTCGCCCCGTCCATGATAATGGAGATCCGCTCCGGTCGCACCGACAGCGAAGTAGTGGCGCCACTGCTTGCCACGTTGACCGCCCGGGCCATTATGGTGCCGCCGGAGGCCAGCGCGACGCGGCAATATCCCTGCTCGATCGTCTCGACGGTGCCGGCCAGCACGTTGTTCTCACCGACGAAGTGAGCGACGAAGCTGTTCACGGGGTGCTCGTAGAGCGCGTCGGGCCGGTCGATCTGCTGCACGATGCCGTCGTTGAACACGGCGATGCGGTCCGACATGGTGAGCGCCTCGCTCTGGTCGTGCGTGACGTAGACGACGGTGATGCCCATCGTCTCGTGCAGTTGCTTGATCTCCAGCTGCATCTGCTCCCGCAGGCGCTTGTCCAGGGCGCCGAGCGGCTCGTCCATCAGCACGATCTGGGGATTGAAAACCAGCGCGCGGGCCAGCGCCACGCGCTGCTGCTGGCCACCGGACAATTGTCCCGGACGCCGCTGCGCCAGGGCCTCCATCTTGATCATGCGCAGCGCCGCGCGCACGCGCTCCTGTGCCTCGGCCTTGTTGACCTTGCGGACGGACAGCGGGAAGGCGACATTCTCCTCGATCGTCAGGTGCGGAAACAGCGCATAGTTCTGGAACACCATTCCGATGTCGCGCTTGTGCGGCGGCATGTTCTTGATCGGCCGGTCGGCGAGGTAAATCTCGCCATGGGTCGGGACCTCGAAGCCCGCCAGCATCATCAGCGTGGTCGTCTTGCCCGAGCCGGACGGGCCGAGCAAGGTGATGAACTCGCCCTTCCTGATGTCGAGGTCGAGGTTCTTCACCACGAGGTGCTCGCCGTCGTAGGTCTTCTGGATGCCGGAAAAGCGCACCAAGGCCGGCGCGGCTGCGATCATGGCGCCTTCCATGCTGTCCTCCCGTCTGCTGATGAGTACCGAGCCGGGACCATTATCAACCGGGATAGCGAGATGTGGCGTAAATCTTCCGGCGGTGTCCGGGTGCTGCGTCCAGGACGCGGTCGATCCGCGAGGCCAACGGGTAACGGCGAAGGTCGCACGCCGTCATCGAAACTTCATTGCCGCAGGCCATACGCAATACACTTTCTCCGCCAGGCGTGGTCGTCCGTGCCCTGAACGGAGCGCGGACGCTGTGTGGCGTTGGATCAGTCCCCTGATCCCGCTGCCCGCGCGCTTACGGCCGCAGGCCGGCAAGGCGCCGTCAGCTCCCCGTCCAAGGTCGGACGGGAAGCTTAGCATCCTGCGAGGAGAATACCAGCGGCGCAAAGCCGCCCGGGCTGCGCCTGCAATGACGCCGCCGTCGATCCGCCCGGCGCGAATACCGCAAAGGCTCACACGCTCGCGACGCGTATCCTGTCGGAGGGCTCGTCGGTCCTCAGCCGGTCGTTGGCGCGCTCGAAGCTCGCACAAAGGAGCTCGATCTCGTCGGGCGAAATCGGAGCACGATAGAGCCGGCAGGTATACTCCGTGCCGGCGCGCCCCTTGGGCGCGCTACGCTCGGCGAGAAACATGCAGTCCCGGCAGATGCTGGCGTTGAGGCGCTGATGTGTCGCGTCGAGATGATTGAGGATCTCCCTCAGGGAATCGCGCAGCCGGATGCGTTCCTCGGAGTCGAGTGCGGTCACGGCGTTCAGCACGGGATTGATCGGATCGTGCTGCACGAGGCACTTTTCGCCCTGGGCGGTGACGCAAAGCACCACCGAGCGCTTGTCCTCGTGCGAAGGCTTGCGGATGATGTATGACTTGGTCTCGAGCGTCTTCACGATCTGCGAAGCCGTGGCCCTGGTCGCGCCGATGAAGCCCGCCAGTGCGGACGGTGTCCGCGAGAACCGGTTGGCGCGCCCGAGGAAGCGCAGCGCCATCCATTCCCGATCACGCAACCCGTGTCGGTCGCCTTCGAAATACCAGGCTCTCGCCGCCTGGATCAGCAGCTCGACTGCTTCGCGTGCCAGCGGCATGACCTACCCCGACCGTCGCGACGCGGGTCGCCGCGGATCGCGCCGTCGATGGCGTGTCTGATGTGGCAGTGTTGGACGGAAGTCGCTGTCGCCATCAGCGTCGGACGATGGCTCGAATTTGCTCAACCGAAGCCCCTGCATTCCAAGTCACTCAGCCCGCATTTCTTATCCAGCGCAAAAACGATGACTGACCTTGTCATGAAAAGCAAGTAGAGACGCTCTTGGATATACCTGCGTATAACCAAGTCTTGCGTCCCTGCGCGAGTTCTCCACAGCTGTCTCTTATACA
>NZ_JBBIAM010000127.1:0-25227 GCF_054185185.1 Bradyrhizobium sp. UFLA05-153 | reverse complement strand
GACTTGATGAAAGCATCGCACGAAATGACGTTAACGAAGTAGCCGTTGGCGCCTGCACGAAATGCAGAAGCAAGTTCGGCCGGCCGATAGTTGTCCGAGACGATCGCGACGCGCGCGTCCGGATATCGATTTTTCACAGATCCAATTTGTTCTCTCGCGAGATCGAAATCATCGCCGGTGTGGACGATGAGAAACATCAGTTGCTGTTCTTGAAGTGAGCCTGGCAATTCCGCGGGGCTTAACGCCGATGCGGCGATACGAAAATTTGCCGCGTGCAATATTTTAGCAATACCTTCTCTAATCAGAACGTTCTTTCCAATAAGGACCGTTCCGTAAGATTGCCGCCTCCTCATTTTACCCTCCAGCCTACGCAATGACACAACAGCGACGGACGGTTGAACTCAATTTGGTCTTTCGACGAACGAATCGTTGTTGTTAAATTGGTCGTTCTCCCTCAGCGTGTAGTCTTCAAAAATATCGAGTTACTTCGATCGTGATCCTCCTCTTTTGTCGTTCGCCGAACGTTGTCGGCGATCACTCCAGATTGCTTAAGCATTTATGAATGTTAGAGGCGAATTTCCAATCGCCCTATATATCGTTGGTTATAGGAACGGGCCTGCATATATCCGTACGATTACGATGCCTGAAAACGCCTTCTGGCACAGTCTCTGCGCGAATAAGGTCGCGATGTTGATTCAACGTTGAAGAACTTGTCGGAGTTTTTGTTCATCGATGCCACGTCTGCGCGAACACATTCTGCAAGCGAGTAAACGGCGCGGTGCACATCGAACGTTGAGGAGATGTCGAAGGTGTGCGGCCGTAAGATTTCGCCGTTAACCAGGCTCGTCCGCAACGGAGGCGGGCGGGCGAAGGCTGGTTACCGGATTCTTACGGGGCGTTCGTCTCGCCGAATTGCTGGGTGAGAGTCGGGAAGCGAGCAGACCGGCACGCGTGTTAACCTTGAAGTATTGCTTGTGTTATTGGTAATTTTAATGATTCTATCGTTTGCAGTGAAATAGTGATGGGGACACAGAGTTTATCTTTTGGGGGCGACGCGCTGAGGAGCGCCCAATGCGACGTACCAGTGTAGTCATTGCAGACCGGCATCCGGTGGTTTTGCAGGGACTGAGCAACGTGCTCGGTGCCGTAGCCGATTTCAATATTGTCGCATCTTGTAGCGACGCCACGAGCTGCATCGAAGCGATTCGGAACTTGGCGCCCGATATCGCGATCGTCGATCCCGCAATGCCTGATCTGGGCGCGCTGAGAATTCTTTCGACCGTCAATTCAGAGAATCGCCCAACGCACGTGGTATTTTTCGCCGCGGGTGAAGATTGCGAACTGATACTCGCGGCGACGCCCATGACCTGTAGTATCATCCTGAAGGACACGGAGCCCGAAGTGCTGGTGCAGTCCTTGCGGCACGTCGCCAATAACCACAGCCTGCTGCCGGCTGCCCCATCCGAGTCGATTATGTCGCTGGGCACGAATTCGGATAGCGCGCTGACCGCGCTGACGGACCGCGAGCGTCAGATCATGCGTCTGGTCTCCGAAGGGCTGTCGAACAAGGAAATCGGGCGGCGATTGAACATAGCCGACGGCACCATCAAGGTGCACCTGCACAACATCTTTCAAAAGCTTGAAATCAGCAATCGGACGGTGCTCGCGGCGCTCGCCATTTCGCAACATGAGCGCGCGACCATCCCGCGGGAGAAGGCCCGCATTCCGGATTGAGTCCGGCAAGTGGAGAGCGCTGAGACAATCTTCATGGGCCACGCCTGATCTACTGCGCGACCTGGCTCGACTGGCGGGGAACGAGACGTCAGGTGTCACCGTGCGCCGGAAATGATTGGCGTGGGCGCCGCTTGATTGGCGGGGCAATGTCCCGGAAGCTTAGTGGGGTAGTCCGTCGGGGCAGGTGGCTGATCCAGAATCGCAGCCAAAGTATCGGCCGGAAAGTGTATTGATTGGTCATCTGCAGCACTGGTCCATCGCGGTTTGTCCGTTGTCTGGTAAAACGAAGTCGCGGGCGATAGCGAGCGGCCCCAGATGCGATCGCAGAGATGTGCCGACCGGACGTGGGCACATCTGGAGCGGCGGCCCTGGCCCTCCCTGCTGCCCCCTATGGTCAGGGCCGTTTCTCCACAGACGGCCTGCCAACGTGACTAAACACTGTGGTCGAGCCGCAAGCACGCAGGCGGGCGCATCTTGATGTTCCTTCAATTTCACCGTGCCGTCGAGGACATGGAAATTTGGAGCGCGACCGGCGAGGGCTTTTCCTTTGTGATCACGTATGAGAGCCCTGCTGGTTCCGGCTTTCATGGACGTGCCGGCTATGTGGCGTCATGGCGTCCGCTCTATCAGAGTAACAGCGCGATCAAGATCGGCGGTTCGGCGTTCGCAACTTTCACGGAAGCCGAGGAGGCCTGCAACACGATGCTTGAGCATCTGAAGGGGCCCGCGCTGGAATGAAGTGCACAGCCTGCAGTGAGGCGACGTCGACTTCGATGCCTCTGTCTCAGCGGTCAGGCGGTGTTACCGGCGTCAACCGTCACCACGGTCCCGGTGATGTTCCGGCCGCCTTCGCCGAGCAGATATTCGACCATTGAAGCGACGTCGTCGGCTTCGGGCAGGCGGCGCAATGCGCTGCGGCCGGTAATGCGGCGACGGCCTTCGTCGTTCAGGGATCTGGTCAATTCGGTGTCGATGAAGCCGGGCGCGATCGCGTTCACGGTGATGCCGACCCTTCCGACCTCTCGGGCCAGCGAACGGGTGAAGCCGGCAACCGCGGCCTTGGACGCGGCATACACGGACAGGCCGCTGTAGCCGGTCGAGGCGACGATAGAGGAAATGTTCACGATCCGCCCCGCACCATCGGCCATCATATGGCGCGCCACGTATTTGCTCAGGATGATCGGCGCCAATACGTTCAGGCGAATCAAGGCCTCGATTTCGGAATTGTGCATGGTCGCCAGCAACCCATCGGTGCCGATCCCGGCATTGTTGACGAGGCCGTAGATCGTGCCGAATTCGTCGCGCACCGATTTTGCAAAGACGGGGATCGCATCAGTCGCCGCAAGGTCGCAGGCGCGGAAATGCAGGCGCCGTTGTGCTTCGCGGATCGCAGCCGCGAGCTCCCCACTCTCGCGGCGCGCTACCGCGACCACATTGTAGTCGCCGGATGCGGCGAGCCTGCGCGCAATCGCAAGACCGATACCTCGGCTGCCGCCGGTGACGAGGACGTTACGCATCGGTGCGTGCCAGTTTGCCTGCTGCCGTGACGTCAAGCCGCTCGACGAAGCGGATCACTGCAGGCACCTTCCATACCATCAGGCAGTCCTTGCACTGGCTGAGAATTTCCTTGCGGATCGTCTCGTGGCGCTCCCGATCGGTGCCGTCGGCGAGAACGACGTCGGCGACCACAATGGCGCCGGTGATCGGGCTCCTGCGCGATCGCGCGCGCGACATCTGGACGGAGGCGTGCCGGTTGATCACCGCTTCCACCTCCTCCGGATGCGCCTTCAGCCCGCCGATGTTGATGATGCCGCCTCGCCGGCCGACGAAATGGTATCGTTCGCCGCGCAGCTCAACAATATCGCCGGTATCGACGTAGCCGTCGGCGTCGGTGAGCGGCGGCGCATCGGCGCCGACATAGGCGCGCGCAGTACGCTTGGAACGGATCCGCAGCGAGCCGTCGACCACCTTCATCTCAACGCCGCCGCGATTCGGTCCGATCAGGTGGGCAGGAAAACCCTCGCGCCCGTCGTCCACACTGAAACCGACGCCAGCCTCGGTCGAGGCATAGGCGTGGCCGATCGACGCATGCGGAAATGCCCGAGCCAGGCCGTCGAGCACTGTCTGGTCAGCGATTTCGCCCGACAGGCGGACATAGCGCGGCGAGAAGTCGGCGGCCGCGCCGCTCATCAGGAGCTTGCGCCAGTGCGACGGTGTTCCGGAGATGTGGGTGACGCCGCCCGTGCGCAGCCGCGCCACATGGGCTGCGATAGCTTCCCCGGGCTCCGAAAGCACCATCGATCCGCCGCCGATCAAGGCGCGCAGGAAGATTTGCAGGCCGCCGTAGCGACGGATGTCGTAGAACGTCGCCCAGGTTGCGTTCCGGTCGCGCGCAGGCCCGTCGGCGATGATCGCACCGGCGAGCCCATCGAGCGTATGCCGGACGATCTTCGGCAGCCCTGACGTGCCCGAGGTCAGCATCAGCCACTCGGTCGCGCGGTCGACCTTCCATCCCACGGTCCTCCGTTCGGGCAGGTCGATGCCGATGACGATGTACTTGCCGGCACTACATCGCTGTAACGGCCGATCGGTGACGATGGTGTCGATCTCGGCCTGCTCGAGCAGGACCTGCAGGCGATCCCAATCGAGGTCGGGCGGGCATAGAAGCATGCGGCGGGCGACGCCGTCGAGCTCGATCATTGCCAGCGCGGACAGCAGCTGTCCCGACGTCGCAAGCAGCACCGAGCGGCCGGACAGCTCGCAGGATCTGCCAGTCAGGCAGCTGTGCTGGATAATGTTGGTCAGCGATACACTGTGCCGGGCATCGGAAATCGTGCGGTCCTTCAGCTCCGGGCCGAGATATTGGCTCAGCGCGAAGATGTCAGGCGGGGACATTCTCGTAGGCTCTGACCAACTCGCCGAGGGTAGACGGGAACGCTGCGTCATCGGCGACAGTGAAGGGATCAATACCGAGCTCGTCCTCCAGACGCGCAACCAGGATTGCGAATGCCAGCGAATCGAACCCGGTTTCATTCAGTGACAGATCGTCCTCGAGCGGCGGAAGAGTGACCTTCTGTTCCTCGGCGATCTGCTTCATTGCGGCGAGAATCTTAGACTTGACCGACATGGTACACCTCACATTTCGGCTTTCCGGCCAATGTTAGAGCCTGATTTCGCCTGCAACGATGCGCGCATAGACGGCCCGGTCGATCGAACGATAGTCGCCGGTCGCAGGATCGCGCAGGAACAGCGGATCGTCCACGACCGAAGGATCGAATCCCTCGCGGATCAGCCGCTGCTTCTTCTGCTTAAAGGTGTCGGTCGACTCTAGCGCCCGGCACAACCTGACGAAGGCTGGAACTGCATAGGACGGAAGCCGTTGCGAAAGGTGTTCGCTGAACATCCCGAAATCGAAACCTCGGTCCACCACCAAAGCCGCCATGCCCGCGCGGCCATCGGCTCCGGCAACGGCAACTCCATAGGTCGAGGCGTCGAGAACGCCGGGGCAGTCCCTTATTGCGTCGTTCACTTCGCTGGTGGCGACGTTCTCGCCCTTCCAGCGGAAGGTGTCGCCGACGCGGTCGACGAAGTGCAAGTAGCCCTGCTGGTCGCGCAGCATCAGGTCACCCGTGCGGAACCAGGCATCGCCCGGGGTAAAGACGTCGCGCAGAATCTTCTTCTCCGTCTCGGCGGGATCGGTGTAGCCCTCGAAAGGAACGCCGTCGCGATCGGCGCCGCCGATGCACCCGACGGCCTCGCCCGTCTCGCCAGGGGCGCAGGCGATGCAGAGCCCGGCATCGTTGCGCAGCGGGCTGCCGCTGTCGGCATCGACTTTGACGATCGAGGCGGGAAAGCGATGCGCCAGCACCGGCGGAATCCGGCCGATCGCGCCGGGTTTTCCTTCGACGTTGAACAGGGAGAAATTGGCTTCCGTTGCGGCGTAGAATTCGAGGATCTGCGGAATCGCAAACCGGCTGGCGAACATCTCCCAGATGTCGCCGCGCAATCCGTTGCCGACAGCCAGCCGCAGCCCGTGCCGCACCTCTCGTTCAGACGCCGGCGTCTTTAGCAAATAGCGGCACAGCTCGCCAATATACTGGAAGATGGTGCAGTCGAAACGCACGATGTCGTCCCAGAAGCCGCTGGCGGAGAATTTCTCCGCAATCACGACCGAACCGCCCGCGCAGAGCATGCTGCAGGGAGCTGCGACGCCGCCCACGGAGTGGTGGAGCGGCAGGCAATCGTAGAGACGATCGTTGCTGGACGCGTTCGTCAGTCCGGCAAACCATCCGCCCCAGGTGAGAATGCGGCGATGACTGACGTTCGCCGCCTTCGGCAGCCCCGTGGTGCCCGAGGTGTAAATGAGGAGCGCGCGTCCATCGATCGTGACGTCGCCACGCTCGGCGGAGGACAGCGAGCCTGGCTCGAAAGCGGCGAGCGCCGCGTCCAGATCGCGGCCTGGGCCGCCGGTGCCGAGGCTCCAGCTTTGCGGCACGCGCTGCAAATACGGACGTGCGGTCTCGAACGCATCCACGCAATCGGCCGCAAGGATGACGTGATCGGCCTGCGCGACGTCGATGCAGTGGGCGAGCGACCGGCCGACCAGCCTGGTATTGATCAGCGCCACCGTCCCGCCGACCCTGCTGATGCCGAGCCAGCAGGCGAGGTAGTCCGGCCGGTTCGGCATCAGCAGACAGACGGTGCGGCCGGCACGGAGGCCGATGCTGCGCGCCCAGCGCGCATACCGGTTGATCCGGGCGGTGAGTTCTTCATAGGTGAAGGATTGGTCGTCCGAGAGCAGGGCAGGTCGCTTGGGCTGACGCTGTGCCCATTCTTCCACGATGTCGGCGAACAACCGATGCGGCTGCGCTTCGACCCGCGCGGTCAGTGCGAAGGCTTGCAGCCAGGTCTTGGCGACGGAACGTCTGCGCTGCGGCGCGTCGCGTCCGGTCGCCCGCTGGATTGCGGCTGAATGCAGTTGGGTCGGATCGACATCTGCGCGCAACTGCTCGCCAGTAGGCGAGGTCGCGGCCACGGCCACCGTGCAATCATCGTCGATGCGGCCTGCTTCGTTGTCGAAGCAGAATCTCTGTTCAATCGGCTTCATCCCGACCGGGGTCCAAGCTGGTTGAGGATCATCCGCTCCATCGTCTTCACCGATTGAAAATTTTCGGGCGTGATCGCGAGTTGGGGAAGGATGAGATCGAACTCGGCCTCAACCTTGAGCATCAGCTCGACCATGCCCATCGAACTCAGCCCGATATCTACCAGCCGCGATTCCGGGTGGACGTCGGCGGTGATCGCGTTCTGCTCGAGGACGCTCCTGACGACGGATAGAACACGGTTCTGAACGTTGACGGTAATGTCATGCATTTCAACGGTCCCTCGCCGTGACCGGGGCGTGATCACAATCGGGCGACGATACCCAACTGCACTTCCGGTCAATAGCTCTGCTTCGGAGGTACCTCGCTCGGGAGTGGAAGCTCCTTGACACCCACTTTTGCGCCAACGACGCAACCAGGGAAGTGGGCTAATTGTCGATTTTCAGCGGAATCATCTCGCGTGGTTCGCGTCGTCCAACCATGAAATCGAGGCTTTGGCCATGAGTGTGCAGGAAGTCCAGTTCCGCGACATCGCCACGGAAATTGGCCGAGCAACATTCTCTCCCGACGGCTCCTCGTTCCGGCAGCGGACGGCAAATGTGGCGGAGGTCGCTGCGATCGACGCCGAGGCGGTCGATCGCGAGGCGCGCTTCCCGCGGAAAGCGATCGACGCGGCGCGCAGCGAGAGACTTCTGGGCGCGCAGATTCCGATCGAGTTCGGCGGAGACGGTGCATCCATCTCCGAGGTGACCGATATGTGTTACGCGCTCGGGCGTGCCTGCGCCTCGGTCGGGATGATCTTCGCGATGCATCAGACCAAGATCGCGTGTCTGGTCCGCCACGGCAGGGGCAGCGGCTGGCACGAAAATCTCATGCGCCGCGTGGCTGCCGAACAGCTGCTGCTGGCATCGTCGACCACGGAGGGCCAGAACGGTGGCAACATACGGTTCAGTTCGGCCGCGGTGGAGCGCGCTGGTGCCGAGATTTCGCTGGTGCGCGACGCGACGGTGATTTCGTACGGCGCCGAAGCGGACGGCATCGTCACTGTCGCCCGCCGTTCCGACTCTGCCGCCGGATCCGATCAGGTGCTCCTGGCCATCACCCGCGACGACTATACGCTGGAACCCACTCTCGCGTGGGAGACGCTTGGCATGCGTGGGACCTGCAGCGCCGGGTTCAAGCTGAATTTCAGCGGCGCCGCGGACCAGATATTTCCGGTGCCATACGAAAGGATCCATGCGCAGACAATGACGCCCGTCGCCCATTTGTGCTGGTCCTCGGTCTGGGCGGGAATCGCGGCTGCGGCGGCGGACCGGGCGCAGCGCTTTATCCGCAAGGCCGCCCGCGGTGCGGGCGGCAACATGCCTCCCGGCGCGGCGCATTTCACCGCGGCCAAAATGACGCTGACGAAACTGCGCGCCATCATTGCCGCGAATCTCCAGTTCTATGAAGCTCGGGAACGGGACGAGCGTGCGCTGTCGTCCGTCGACTTCCAGTCTTCGATCAATCTTCTCAAGGTCGAGGCCTCCGAGCTCGCGGTCGCGACCGTTATGCACGCGATGCGCGCCTGCGGCCTGTCCGGTTATCGCAACGATACCGACGTAAGTATCGGTCGCCATTTGCGCGACGTGCTTTCAGCTCCGATCATGATCAACAACGATCGCATCCTCGCCAGCATGGGTACCGCGACGCTGATGAGCGCCGTCCCGGAATCCCTGCGCGATTGATATTTGGTCCTCGAAAGGAAATGGGTCTCGATATGAACGTGGCCATGTATCCCGCAACTCCGGAATCCGCTTCTCGTCCGTCCGATCCGCTGGACCATCTTACCGATCTGCTGTTCCACGAGATGGGCTCTCCGGGGGTCTATGGTCGCACCGCGCTCTATGAAGACGTCGTCGAGCGGCTCGCGCTGCTGATCTCGCGGCATCGCGAAGCGGACACCGAGGTGATGCGCTTCCCACCCGTCATGAATCGCGCGCAGCTTGAGAGGTCGGGCTATCTGAAAAGCTTTCCGAACCTCCTGGGTTGCGTCTGCGGCTTGCACGGCACGGATAGCGAGATCCATGCGGCAGTCAGCCGCTTCGAGGCCGGCGGCGACTGGACGCAGTCGCTTTCACCGGCCGACCTCGTGCTGTCGCCGGCAGCCTGCTATCCGGTCTATCCGATCGCAGCGAGTCGCGGTCCCGTACCGGCAAGCGGTTGGCGTTTCGACGTGGCCGCCGATTGCTTCCGCCGCGAGCCCTCGCACCATCTCGACCGGCTGCAGTCCTTCAGGATGCGCGAATTCGTCTGCATCGGGAGCCCTGATCGGGCCTTCACGTTCCGGGAGCGTTGGATCGAGCGGGCTCAGGAGATCGCTCGCGATCTCGGGCTGCCCTTCAGGATCGACTACGCCAGCGATCCGTTCTTCGGCCGGGTCGGCCAGATGATGGCCCTGAGCCAAAAGCAAATGTCGCTGAAATTCGAACTGCTGGTGCCTCTGCGCTCCGAGGAGCAGCCGACTGCCTGCATGAGCTTCAACTATCACCGCGAACATTTCGGTGCCGCCTGGGGCATCGTGGACGCGGCGGGCGAGCCGGCCCATACCGCCTGTGTGGCGTTCGGAATGGACCGTCTCGCGGTCGCCATGTTCCACACGCACGGCGTAAACACCACCCGCTGGCCGACCGCAGTGCGGGACCTGCTCGGTTTTCCGCGGAACGACCAGTAGGCGGCGTCGGAATTGGAGAACGTGCAATGCGCCAGGGACATCCCGAGGTCGCCCGGGATCGAAAAGTCGAAGGACCCTCCTCAATGAGGAGAGAGACCATCGCCGTCCACGGCGGCTTCAAGGACGATCCGGTCACCAAGTCCGTCGCCGTGCCGATCTATCAGACCGCCTCGTACGCATTCGACAGCGCCGACCATGGAGCCGCGCTCTTCAACCTTGAAGTGGATGGCTTCCGCTATACGCGAATCGGCAATCCGACCAATGCGGTGCTTGAGAGACGCGTCGCGGCCATGGAAGGAGGCATCGAGGCACTCAGCGTGGCCTGTGGTCAGGCCGCGGTGAACTATGCGGTGGTCAATGTCGCGGAGATGGGCACCAACATCGTCTCGATCCCGCAGCTCTACGGAACCACGCATACGCTGTTCGCGCACATCCTGCCGAGGCAGGGCATTACGGTCCGGTTTTCAGAAGACGACCGGCCGGCGAGCGTAGAAAGACTGATCGACGACGATACGCGGGCGGTGTTCTGCGAGAGCGTCGGAAATCCGGCTGGAAATGTCTGCGACATCGAGGCGATGGCCGACGTCGCGCACCGGCACGGCGTCCCCCTGATCGTCGACAACACGGTGCCGACGCCGATCCTGCTCCGGCCGATCGAATATGGCGCAGACATCGTCGTGGAGTCACTGACGAAATTCATGGGCGGGCATGGCACCACGCTCGGCGGAATTATCATCGACAGCGGCAGGTTCCCATGGGCGGAGCATCGCCGGCGCTTCCCGATGATGAACGAGCCGGAGAAATCGTACCACGGGCTGGTCTTTGCCGAGCGTTACGGGGCCGCGGCCTACATTGCGCGTTGCCGTGCCGTCTCCCAGAGGACCACTGGTGCCGTCCTGGCGCCGATGAACGCTTTCCTGCTGCTCCAGGGCATCGAAACCGTCGCGCTGCGGATCGAGCGGCACGTCGAAAATGGCGAGAAGGTCGCGCAGTTCCTGCGCAATAACCGCGCTGTCGGGTGGGTGAACTATGCGGGCTTTCACGACAGCCCCTATTACGCGCTGACGCGGAAATATCTGGGCGGCCAGGCGTGTTCGCTCCTGACTTTTGGCGTGGCCGGCGGCTTCGAGGCGGGCAAGCGGTTTTACGACGCGCTGAAGCTCTGCAAACGGCTGGTCAATATTGGCGACGCCAAAACGCTCGCCTGCCACCCCGCATCGACCACCCATCGGCAAATGTCGCGCGAAGAGCAGGACAAAGCCGGCGTGCGGCCAGAGATGATCAGGCTGAGCGTCGGAATCGAGCACATCGACGACATCATCGCGGATCTCGATCAGGCCCTCTGTGCTGCGAATTGATGTTTCGTCAACCGTGAAGGTATTCGGATGGCTGTTTTAATTGATGTAGATTCGTACGAACACCACCTCTTATCGAGAGGGTCGCGCGGAAGCGATTATGCAAAGGCGTCAGCCGGAAAGCGGGTGGAGTGTCTCGACATCGGGCTCATCAACAACATGTCGGATGCTGCCTTGATGTCGACCGAGCGTCAGCTGTTCGATCTGCTCGATGCGGCGGCCGGACGACTTCTCGTCAGGCTGCATTTCTATACGATGGAAGCGACCCCCCGTTCGGAATGGGGGCGCGATTACGTGCGTCGATACTACCGCGGCATCGACGATCTCCTGAACAGGAGGCTGGATGGGGTGATCGTGACCGGCGCCGAACCCAAAGCCGCCAGCCTGACTGAAGAGCCATATTGGAGCAGCTTCGTAGAGATCGTCGACTGGGCGAGGGAGAATACCGTGTCGTCGGTGTTTTCGTGTCTGGCCGTCCATGGGGCCGTCCTGCACTTGGACGGCGTTGCACGGCACAAGCTGCCTGCCAAGTGCTTCGGTGTCTTCGCTCAAACAAAGAGGAGACATCATTCCTTGATGCAGGACGTTCCGACGACCTTCAGAATACCGCACGCGCGATGGAACGAGGTGCAGGAGATGGATCTCCTGAACTGCGGATATTCGGTTCTGTCCGGGTCGGCGGAGGCGGGGGTCGACTGCTTCGTCAAGCAGCAGAAGAAGAGCCTTTTCGTTCATTTCCAGGGCCACCCGGAATACGAATCCCTGAGCCTGTTGGGCGAACATAGAAGAGACATGGGGCGCTTCCTCCGCGGAGAGAACGAAGTCTGTCCGACGATACCGAAGGACTATTTGAGCGTGGCGGCGGAAGAGATATTGATCGCTTTCCGACAGAAAGCCCTTTCCGACAGACGCCCGGAGCTTTTCGCCGACTTTCCAGCCGATCAGGTGACGAAGGACCTGAACAACGTCTGGCACCTGCCGGCCAAGCGCATATACCGCAACTGGTTGCTGTACATGGTGTCGCAGCGAGCCGGACGCTCAAAGCCGTTGGGGGCGCGAGAGGCGGCTCTCTCCGCAGCCGGAGTTCCGGCGCGTCGCAACGGACGCAAGTTGGTTGCCGCTCGATCCGTTCGGCTGGCGCGCTTGCCAAAGCTGACCAGGAACAAGACGCGGCTCGGATATTACGAGTGAAACTTCGGACCATGATCCGAGTGCCTGGTCGGAGCCGATCGGCCGTAAATACGTCGAGGGACCGCAGTGCCCCCGGCTTGCCCATCTGTCGGATTCCGAGTTGGTGATCTACGGACCATAACTCGGCCGTCCCGGAATGGAGGTTCGTCATGGTTCCCAACACCAAGTCCGTCAGCCATTCGAGGACATGGACATTCTTCCGAGGCGAGTGGCACGAGGGCAATTTGCCGATCATGGGGCCTCGCACCCATGGGCTCTGGCTCGCCTCGACCATCTTCGATGGCGCGCGCGCCTTTGAAGGCGTCATGCCCGACCTCGATCGTCATTGCGCCCGCGTCAATCAATCTGCGCTCAACTTCGGGCTCAAGCCGGTCGTCGATCTCGGCTCATGGCTCGGACTGGCGCGTGAAGGTATCGCCCGTTTCCCGGCCAATGCTGAACTCTACATCCGCCCGATGTACTGGCCGCAGAACGGCATCGGCGGCGGCGTGCTGTTCGATCCGGAAACGACCGATTGGTGTCTTTGCATCTACGAATCGCCGATCCCGGCGCCCGTCGGCAGCGCGATCACGCTGTCGCCGTTTCGCAGACCGACCGCCGAATGCGCGCCGGCCGACGTCAAGGCCTCCTGTCTGTACCCGAACAGCTCCCGTGCGCTTAAGGAGGCTGCCTCGCGCGGCTTCCAGAATTGCCTGATGCTGGACATGCTCGGTAACGTCGCGGAATTCGGCAATTCCAACGTGTTCATGGCGAAGGCGGGCGTTGTCTATACGCCGGCGCCGAATGGCACCTTCCTGAACGGAATCACGCGGCAGCGCGTCATCGAGCTTTTGCGCGGCGACGGCGTCACGGTGATAGAGGCGACGCTACGCTATGCCGACTTCGTCACTGCGGACGAGATCTTTTCGACCGGCAATTTCGCCAAGGTCGCGCCCGTGATCCGGATCGACGACCGGCAACTCATGCCAGGGCGCTTCTATGCGCGTGCGCGAAAGCTCTATTGGGATTTCGCACACGGGGTGAAGCTTGCGGCGTAAGAGCTCCCCGCAGGCCATTTGATGGTGAGATAGGACTTGCGACCCTCTCCGGGACCAATCAGGATGAGCGCGCGACTGCAGGCAGCCCCAAACCGGAAAATGACCATGCGAACATACTTTCCGCTCTGTGCCGCCCTGGCCTGTTTTTCGGCCGCGATGACCCTGAGCTCGTCCAACGCCAATGCGGTGTTCTGGCGCGGCCTGACCGCGCCAACCAACATCGACTATCATGGATTCTTCATCATCAAGGAGCCTCCGCCCAGCCCGTGCCAGTGGATACGGGTGAACGGCTACTACGTCCGACAGTGCGTGTACTAATGCGATCCGCTCCCGCATCGAACCGATCGTCCCCCCATGGGGCGGCACGATCGCCTTTGGCGCTGACGTCGGTGTGCAAAAAAGGGTACTCCGGAAGTAAGCGTCGGCATGGGGGCCTCCTGAAAAGCATTGTCGTCTCCAACACGCACCCACGCAATTCGCTCGGCACAAAGTCACGCCCGAGACCACACGGATGCGTCCTGCACTTCCGACCCCAGGGCCCTGGCCGCAAGGCGCAGGTGCCGGGAATGATCGCTCCTGACGTCGATCCGCACGCTTGGCCGACACAGACTCTCGAACGGATCGCTCAGGGCTGGCCGATCTCAGATCGACGCGCTCATGCCCTGGAACTTCAAAACCTGAACGGCTTCAGCTAAACGCTTACTCCGGGTCAGTAGCGTTATGGCGACGGGCAACTTAACTGCAAACAGTGGATCAATTTGTCGAGGGTATCGCCGCCAGCACGCGGACCCGCCTGGTGGCGAGTCCGCGCTGGGTCCTGTGTGGCAGCACGACGCGTCGGAGGCGCAGAGTGACGGGCCCACCAAATCGGTGTGTCTGCCCAATGAACGCGTGCCGCCATCGCCAGGCAAAGTCGGCGGCACGGCTCAGTTGGTGCACCGTCCCCGCCCGTTACGTCTTTCAACTGAGGTTTTTGCGGGAACAGTGCTTATGACCTTCGAACGTCAACCTCGAAGCTGGCGATGCGAGGTACGCCAACGTGATTACCCTGGCCGTTGATCAATTCACGTGAGCCCGGCGCTTCAATTTGCTTGACATTGGAGATGACGTCGATGACCTCCGGCGTTCGTCGGTCGATGTCGCGGCCTGAGGGCGGCGCATCGCTCATTTCCGCACGTGCCAGCGCCCCATGGTTCATTGCCCAAATTGCCGCTTGTGTCCGGTTCTGGACCCGGATCTTGCGCAAGATCGCCTTGACGTGGACCTTCACCGTCGCCTCGGCGATATCGATCTTTCGGGCTATGGTTTTGTTGGAATCGCCTTCGATCAGGCAGCGCAGAATTGATTTCTCCCGCGGCGAGAGCTGCGGCGCGACCGTGTCGTCCGTGGTGACGCAGATCGCCCCCTCGTTTTCACCGTGGATCGCTGCTTTGCTTCCGTGGTCAGTTTTGGTATCGAGAGCGAACGATAGAAATGCCGGCGGGAAGACTGTCCCACCCATCGCCACCAGTTCGATCGATTTGATGAATGCATCGCAGCAGTTGACGTTCACGAAATAGCCGTTGGCGCCCGCCCGAAATGCCAAAGCCAGTTCGGCGGGCCGATCGCGATTGGCCACTATCGCTATGCGTCCACCCGGATGCTGATCCCTCACCAGCCCGATGTGTTCTGCCGCGAGATCGAAATCATCTCCGGCTTGGACAATAAGAAACAGCGGCTGGGGCGATTGAAGCGTGCTCGGCAATTCATCCACGCTTGATACCGAAGCCAGGATCCGGAAACGTTCCGCACGCAGGATTTGGGCAATACCTTCCCTGACTAAAATATTCTTCCCAATAAGAACCGTTGCAAAAGATTGACGCCTCATATCACTCTCCCAACTGACGAAGACTGACACTTCGACGGGCGATTCAAAATAGCGAGTCTGCACGAAAAAAATGGGCTCGGAGGTGAAGTCATTTCGTTCAATGCTGTTGTCTAAGGTAGAACGCCGCCAAGGCTGATGATAATTCCAGCCAGTCACATCTTCGAGGTAGCTGGATTGGATGATGTGTGCCACCGTCTAGCACGCGCTCTCTCTTCGGCCTCCCGCACCCGCCTACGAAGATCGTCAAGTTCAGTAACGTTCGGCCAATTCGTGGACGCTTCGAAGCAAAGCCTCAGCAGAAAAACTTTTGGCTACAACTACTCGCAGACAAGCTCCTCGCAAAACAGATTGCGGAAGGCGCCATCGTGCTGGTTGCTCGCGTCATCCTGTTTGCCTTGATGTGAGCAACACTCATGCCGCCTGAGGGTAAAGACGAGATGCCAGCAACTTGAGACGGCCTTATCGCATGAACACTAGAATCAACGCCATCGTGACCAGCGTGAACGTGCTGGTAACAGTGATGCCCAGGTACAACCGTTCCATTCTTTCCCTCCATCCTTGAAGGCAGACCCCGCTCCGGAGTAGCCGGAGCGGGGACCGACACTGAGACCGGTACGCAATACCCCGGGCTGTCTGGTGTACAGTAAAGTTAATACTGCTTAGCCATCGACGCAAGCGGAATCTGCGGTGCCCTTTCGCCCTCGATCACAAAATCAAAATAGGGGGTAGTCTATATTTCAACTCGGAAACCGGTGCGATCAGGCTCGTACTTTCTGACGCCGCTGTTGGCCGTGGTGCGCAGACTTCGACGCGACAATGGCGAATGAGAGTGGAAGCCGCGCGACAGCGTTGCGGCTCCTCCGTCTTGCTCACAAATCCGGGTATCGATTCGTTGGGCTAGAAGGTCATCCGCCACCGCCGGCGTGCGACTTACGAACCGCCGTTGCTGCTGCGTTTGCGGGCTGGTCGACGATGTGCTCGAGCAGCTTCGGATGGTCACGGTCCGGGTAGTCGCGGCGCACGATCTCGCATCTTGAGCCGTTGGCCTTCTTGGGACGCCCGGCTTGCGCCTTGGGCCGGGTTTTGCCACCGCCGATCTTGATCGAGGCGCTTGGTGTTTTTCCTTGTATTGAATGTGCGGGGTAGATTTCCGCCCCTCGTCCGTATTTGGTCACGTCCGTATTCTCACGGAGAAAAATTCCTGGCGGCATGGATATTTACAATTGGTAGCAAAAACACTATACACGGTTGCCATTTTTTCACGCCCCGCCGGCCAGTGATTTGGGGCAATGTCATTGGTGGAGTGATGTATTCAAGCCATCAGCAAATTTCATCGCCAGAGGTTGTTGAGTTGCGTAAAGAGGCGGGCCTCTGGCTCAAAGAGCTGAGGGAAAGGCGGGGGTTGTCGCAGCGCCAGATGGCTGAGAAGGTGGGCGGGAATTATTACACCTTCATCTCTCAATTGGAGTCAGGGCGCGGCCGGATCCCCCCCGACCGATATTTGGTGTGGGCCGAGGTTTTGGGCGTAGAGCCGAAGGTTTTCGTCAGAAATCTCCTAAGGTGCTACGATCCGGTCACCCATTCGATATTGTTCGGAAAGAGCGACAAGAGGTAGGCCCCAGGGGCATCAACACTTTCGATTGTACTTTCCGGTCCTGGGGGAGCTTGGCCGCATCGACGATGGGCGGTTGTTACGCAGCGAGTTCACCATTGGGCTGAGTACTTTCATGTTGCAGAGTAATCAGGTTCTTACCTTTTTTCGGGCCTACGAGCGAGGCGATTGGAGCCAGCCGGAGCTGGCGGAATTCTACAGGGTGGAAGATGCCCTGACAAAATCCGGAGTTGGGATTTCAACAGATCGTGGGCTCACCGACGAGGGCGAGCCCTGGTTTGTTTTCTTCCGGCAAGACAACGAAGAGGTAATCGTTCACTTTGCCCGCATCGGCGGGGAATACGTTGTCGCTTCGAATTTCACCGAAGCAGTACTTCGCGGCCGAAACTTCGAGAGGCTGGTGCGGGAGTTGCTGGATTCCCATCCGTACGTTTTGCCGAAGCAGCATTCGTCGCGATCGACCGTTTTTCTGCATCCCGCCACACTGTTGGCCGCCCTGGTGGTCACGGGCTACGTCAAGAGCAGTGAACTGAATGCGACTGCCGACGACGGCAGCCGGCCGGAGAAGTCGTTCGGGTGGTTCCTCGATCGTCACGATCTTGCGGCGACATATTCCGCAATCGTAATCGCTTCAGTTTGGGATAGCCTGGCGATAGGCGGTTCGGTTAGCAAGCCGTCTGATGATCTCGTGTCACTCGATCATGCACAGCCCGCCCACGGTGAGCACTGTCCACATATTGGACAGGCTGTCGCCGACGACAGCTTGCTGCAAAATTTTCAGGCGTTTCACGGCACGGATGATCGGTCCGTCTTGGCTGCGGCGGCGCTTCATCTTGACGGGCAGGACGCCGTTCACCATTTCAATGAGCCGGCGATTGCCGGCTTGGTGGCCAAGCCGTTTGGTCCCCTTCCCGAGCCATCTCATCACGATAGTGTGGCGGCCTGTTCGGCGCATGACGTAGTCCGTGCCGAGCATGATTTCGATTTGAAGCTGGCGGATTTTCACCCGCAGCAGGGGGACGGCTTCCCGATTGCCGCCGGGGAACAGGCTGAACGAACCGTCACCCACGATCCTGTCAGTTCCTCCGCCCCGTCAAATCTGCCGCCGGACCATCCTGCTCCTGAGCATGTTTCGACGGCGCCGACCACAGCGGTTGCGCATGCGGATACGACCACCACCACTCCTTTGATCCCTAACGTGACAAGTCTGGCTGACGCGACCCAGACGCCGGTGTCGGATCTACAGCCCGAAGTCACGTCGACCGTCGGCCCGTCCGCTCAGGTGAACCAGCCCACAGCGACCGTCGACCCAACCGCGCACGTGAACCAGCTCATAGCGACCGTCGATCCAACCGCTCAGGTGGACCAGCTCGCGACGACCGTTGACCCGACTGCTCAGGTGAACCAGCTCGCGGCGACCGCCGACCCGACCGGTCAGGTGAACCAGGTCACGGAGAGCGTCGACCCGGCTGCTCAGCTGAACCAGCTCGCGGCGACCGTCGACCCGACCGCTCAGGTGAACCAGCTCGCGGCGAGCGTCGACCCGGCTGCTCAGGTGAACCAGGTCGCGGCGACCGCCGACCCGACCACTCAGGTGAGCCAGGTCACGGCGACCGTCGACCCGACTGCTCAGGTGAACCAGGTCGCGGCGACCTGCGACCCGAACGCCCAGGTGAGCCAGGTCGCGGCGACCGGCAACCCAACCGCTCAGGTGAACTACGCCGCAAATGATATGAGCGCCAACACACACGATCTCGACGTATCGGATGGCTCGACGGTCAGCATCGTCGGAATTGATGTGCACCACGCTTCAACTGCTCTGGCGTGAAATCGACCAAGCCTATCAGTCGTTGTTATGAGTTGCCCGCCATGTCGAAACGTCCATCTTTTTTGGCCGACGCGTCCAAGGCTATTCGCCCTGGCTTCGCAACGGCCATTGTTTTTAGCTTCTTCATAAATCTGCTGGCGTTTGTTGGCCCCCTCTACATGCTCCAGGTGTACGATCGGGTTCTGGGCAGTCGAAACATCGGCACGCTGGTTGCGCTGACCATGATCGCGGGCTTTCTCCTGATCGTGTATGCGGCTCTGGAGAAAATCCGATCGTCCGTCCTTGTCAGGCTTGGCCTTCTGTTCGCCGACAAGGCAAAGCGCCCGTTGTTTGATACGGTCCTGCGCGGCACGATTGTTCAGCCGGGTGCAAACCAGGCGCAGGCTTTACGAGACCTCGATACTATTCGCGAGTTCCTGACTGGCACAGGCCTCATCGCGTTCTGCGACGCGCCCTGGGTTCCTGTGTTTGTCGCTGGATGTTTCATTATGCATCCCTGGTTCGGTTATGTGGCCGGCGTGGGGGCATTGCTCATTTTTGCGTTAGCGTTGGCCAACGAGCTATTGACGCGTAATCAATTGAAGGACGCCTCTCGCAATTCGGTCCAGGCCCATTCGTACGCAGCAGCTACGTTCCGGAATGCTGACGTGCTCTATGCCATGGGCATGCTCAAGGGCTTGCGGGACCGTTGGTCTGATCGACATAGTGAAGGCCTGCAATTGCAGGCGGGCGCCAGTGATCGGGCCGGTTTTCTTGTGGCATTCAGCAAGTTCGTTCGTGCGTTTCTTCAGATTGCGATACTCGGAGTTGGTGCGTATTTGACGGTCAACCAGGAGACTTCGGCAGGCGCAATGGTTGCAGCCTCGATCATCATGGGGCGCGCACTTGCCCCGGTCGAAATAGCCGTCGGACAATGGAAGACATTCCTGGCAGCTCGCTCTGCATACGAGCGGATAAGCAATCTCGTGAAAATGCTCCCCGATGAAGGCGAAAAAATCGCGCTTCGTCCGCCCCAAGGCCTGATCTCAGTCGAGAATATTCTCGTCATCCCCCCCGGCGGAAAGGAGCCCGTTATCCGGGAACTCTCCTTCGCCCTGCAGCCTGGTGAGATCTTGGGAATTATAGGTCCGAGCGCAGCAGGTAAGTCCAGCTTGGCACGAGCGTTGGTTGGGGTGTGGCGACCCGCCGTTGGGAAAGTCAGAATTGACGGATCTGAGTTGGCTCATTGGAATCGCGATCAGCTTGGCCCCTATATCGGATATCTTCCGCAAGACATTGAGTTGTTTTCCGGTACGCTTGCAGAAAACATTTCCCGGTTCGGCGAGCATGACGAGGAGAAGCTGTTTGCTGCGGCCGAAATGGCTGGAGTTCACGAGTTGGTGCAAGGCTTGCCCGATGGTTACAATACCCAGGTAGGCGAAGGCGGACTTGTCCTGTCGGGTGGGCAGCGGCAGCGTATAGGCTTGGCTCGCGCGCTCTATGGAAAGCCACCGATCGTGATACTCGATGAACCAAATGCGAGTCTGGACTCGGAAGGCGAAGCTGCGTTGATGGAGGCGATCGAGGCGCTGAAGCGAGCGCGCTCGACCGTTGTCGTAATATCGCACAAGACCGCGATGCTTGCGGCGGTGGATAAAGTGCTCGTGCTTGCAGCCGGACGGGTGTCGGCGTTCGGCGGTCGCGTTGAGGTGCTTTCTCGATTGATGGGCGGTCCGAAAATCGCGGCGGTCGCCGGTGCTGCAACAGCCGTCCGATAGGTGCGACGATGCAGAAGAACCTCGTTCCGGACTGGAGAGTCCCAGCCATAGCCGGCTACGTCGTCATCGTCGGCACTTTTCTCGTTCTAGGTGGATGGTCTGCCTTTGCTCGGCTGGACAGTGCGATCACCGCCACCGGAGTTGTGTCCGCGCAAACCAACCGCAAGACCGTCCAGCATCTGGAGGGTGGTATCGTTCGCGAAATCCGCATTCGCGAGGGACAACACGTCCAAGCCGGGCAGGTCTTATTCCAACTGGACCTTACGCAGGCAAAGGCTGGATATGAGCTGCAGCGCAACCAGCTGGATTCAGCGATCGCCCAGGAAGCGCGTTTGATCGCCGAACGGGATGGCCAGGACGAAATAGCATTTCCCCAGGAGCTGCTTGATCGCGCCGACGATCCAAACGTCAAGCGGGCAATTGCCGACCAAGTGGCTCAATCTCGCGAGAGGTGCGGCTCTCTCAAGGGTCAGGTCCAAATACTTGACGCCAGGATCGATCAATATCGATCGGAGATCGAGGGCCTAAGGCAGGAGCGAAGCGGAACGGCCAATCAGCTCAAGTATGTAAATGAAGAATTGGTTGACGTCCGTCACTTGTTTGAAAATCAGCTAACCCAGAAAAGTCGATTGATGGCCCTCGAGCGCGAAAGGAGTCGCCTGGAAGGCTTGCTTGGGCGCTCAACTGCGGATGAATCAAAGGCCCGCAACGGCATCGAAGAAGCGCGTCTGCAGATCCGGCAACTTCGCCAAAAGTTCCAGGAGGATGTTGCTAGCTCGATGCTCGAAACGCGACAGAAGATCAATGATCTTCGTGAGAAAGTCAGAGTCGCGCAGGACGTCCTGACTCGCGTGGACATCGTGTCTCCCAGCACAGGCGTTGCACAAAATCTGCGGGTCTTTACCTCTGGCGGAGTCGTCAAACCGGGTGAGCCCATGGTTGACGTGGTCCCCGAGCACGACGCGCTCATTGTGCAGGCGCACGTGCAACCACAGGATACGGAAAATCTCCAGCCTGGTATGCCCGCGGAAGTCAGGTTCACATCATTTCAAACGCGTATCCTTCCGATCATTGTGGGGCAGGTCGAGAGTATCTCCCGCGATCGCCTCATCGACGAACAGACCAAGCAACCGTACTTCCTTGCTCAGGTTGTCGTGGATGACATACCCTCGTTCGTAAAGGATCGATTGTCAGCTGGAATGCCCGCGGATGTGATTTTCCCCACCGGCGAGCGAACGGTTCTTGATTACTTGGTCCGCCCGCTCAAAGACCGTCTGCGAGGCGTCATGCGGGAGAAGTGATCGGAGCAAGCGCCATGAACGCGCAGAGGCTTCGCCTGTGGACGCCGTGTGGCAGGACGCCGGTCATGGGGTTAACGCCGGTCTGGCGTTTCCGACTTGCCAAGCTCGCGACCATGGCCGTGACCCTGGTCGAATTCGGCCAGCAGGTCGCGGATCAATAAGTCCAGCCGCTGCGGGCGACGCCGACGATTTGATCAGCCTGATCCCGCAAACCAGTGCCTCGAACACGCCAATCGACGGCATTCAATTGAATTCTCGGCGACAGGCTCAGCGAGGGCGAGGGGATAGCTGCAGCAATTGGAGCGGCAATCGTTTCAACCAGGGGTGGCCGAGGGTGCGGTTGGTGTCTCCGTTTCTGGTGTTAGCCGTGGGCGCGTCGAAGTTTGCCGCCGCCGGGGGACTGTGTGACGGCGGTGGCCTATCTGGAGACGGGCGGCAGGGACTGGTGATCCTGTCGCGCGATGGCGATGGCAACATCAGCCGGCGCGGAGTCTGCGAGAGCAACGCCGCTAATGGGGCTCGAACCTGCACGCACTGGGGCACGCAAGGACGTCAAGAACACCGGTGGCGAATGAGATCGAGGTGCAGGACTGAATTTGAACAATCCTACATTGTAGCGAGTCTCCGAAACGAACCCTCTCGTCAAGCGTGGCTCTGTCGCAAGGCGATCGATTCAATGCGAAGCGCCTCCGGCTCAGGTCGCTCGGTCTTCGAGTTGGAAGGAACCCCCGTAGATTCCCGGGAAAAGTTAGTGAAATCGCAGTTCGCAAATTAATAGTTAAGTCGAAAGGATCGTCTCACGCATCTAGACGCCCGCATAAATTTGCGGCAGGTTGCCCCGCAGTTAGTTAAGGAATCGTTGCTGCCCGACAAGGGACACCTTGGCACAGCAGTGACCTCCGACAAGACGATACGAAAAAGATTAGGCAACAGGGTTTTTCCAAGCGGTGCAGCCTTCCAAAGGCGAGCGCCGCGTGGGCAGGGCGAGACTAGAGCGTTCGAGAGTCATTTCACTTTAAGATACTGGCCATCGGGCAGATTTTTGCAAGCGGCAGCTGCCGACGGCGCGGGCGCGAATTTATGCTGGGCGCGTATTTTCGGTGAAGACTGACGTTCGAGTGCGCTTCGCACACCTGCTCTGTGTTTGCAGGGAGTGAGCGTTGGGTCGCGTTTCATTTGCGGGCAGGGCTGCCGGGCCATCCACAGTCGAATCTCGCCTTAAGGAAATTTCGAAGCGCGCTTCGTCGGAAGCGCCGGCCGTACCGCCATTGCGGTGGTCGGATCTCTCCCACCACGCATCGGCCGAGCTGCCGCTTACACTCTCGGCGCCGCTCGCCAATGATCCCGGGCACCTCGGTGAGGAGCCCGCTAACGAGAAACCCGCCGATGGCGCCCGGGCCTCGACCGAGCGTGACCCGCTCAAGATGTTAACGCTGCGAGCATCGCTCACTCATCCGATCTCGACTTTCCGGCTCGCCGGCAGTCTCGTCGTGAATTGAATTCATAAAGGCAGTAGAGCTATGGCCACCACTCAGAACACTTCAGGCGGTACGACAACGTCGTTCAGCAACACGCCCCAAGCAGTGGACGATAGTTACAACTATTCAGCGAGTGTTTCGGGGATACTTATCTTAAATGTGATGGCCAACGACCTCGGGGGCGCCGCCAAGTCACTTTGGTCGGTCGACAACGATGTTAGCGTCAGTGTCACTTCGTCCAACGGTAATTACGCTCCGGCCGATCTCTTGTCGAAAGACACGGTGTATACAACCACCGCGGCGGGTGACTTGGGGACCTCCGATACCAGCCTCCTCGGTGCGAAGATCTGGATCAATTCGGACGGGACGGTTGGATACGACGCGTCCAGCATCTCAGCGCAACTTCAGGCGAAAGCGACCGGCGAGACGCTGATCGATAAATTCACCTATGCCATTCGTCTCGGCAATGGAACGCTGAGTTGGGCTACAGTGACCCTGAATTTCGCCGGGGTGAACGATGCGCCCACGATGATTGCTGGCTCAACTACAGCAACGGGCTCATTTTCGGAGTTAGCGGCGACCACTGGTTCGAGCACGAGCGACGGTGCCAATGGCAGCATTGCGTTTGCAGACGTTGATCTCAGCGATACGCATACGGTGAGCCAGACGGCTCCGAGCTTTGCCTGGTCGGGCGGTACGCTGAGTGCCGGCCAGATCAGCGCGCTGACCAGTGCCAGCACATTGGCGCTGACCAAGACCGATAGCACCGGCACCGGCTCGGGTTCGGTGGCGTGGAATTACAGCGCGCAGGACAAGACCTTCGACTTCCTCGCCGCGGGACAGACACTGACTGTCAGCTACCAGGTGACGGTCAACGACGGCCACGGCGGCTCCGTTTCGCAGCCGGTCACCATCACAGTTACCGGCACCAACGACCAGCCGACGATCGTTGCGGGCTCGACCACGGCGAGCGGCATGTTTAGCGAAGCTGCCAACACCACCGGTTCGACGGCGACCGACATCACCTCCGGCAGCATCGCATTTGCGGATGTCGATCTCAGCGATAGCCACACCTTGAGCCAGGCGTCTCCGAGCTTTGCCTGGTCGGGCGGGCCGCTGAGCGCCGGTCAGATCAGTGCGCTGACCAGTGCCAGCACGCTGGCGCTGACCAAGACCGACAGCACCGGCACGGGCTCGGGCTCGGTGGTGTGGACTTACTCGGCGCAGGACAAGACGTTCGACTTCCTGGCGGCGGGTCAGACCCTGACGGTGATCTATGCGGTCACGGTTGACGACGGCCATGGCGGCAGCACCAGCCAGAACGTGGTGGTGACGGTGAGCGGGACCAACGACTCGCCGACGATTGTGGCGGGCTCGACCACTGCGACCGGCGCCTTCAACGAGGCGGCCGGCGTCACCGGCTTGACCGCCAGCGACATCACCTCCGGCAGCATCGCATTTGCGGATGTCGATCTCAGCGATAGCCACACCTTGAGCCAGGCGTCTCCGAGCTTTGCCTGGTCGGGCGGGCCGCTGAGCGCCGGTCAGATCAGTGCGCTGACCAGTGCCAGCACGCTGGCGCTGACCAAGACCGACAGCACCGGCACGGGCTCGGGCTCGGTGGTGTGGACTTACTCGGCGCAGGACAAGACGTTCGACTTCCTGGCGGCGGGTCAGACCCTGACGGTGATCTATGCGGTCACGGTTGACGACGGCCATGGCGGCAGCACCAGCCAGAACGTGGTGGTGACGGTGAGCGGGACCAACGACTCGCCGACGATTGTGGCGGGCTCGACCACCGCGACCGGCGCCTTCAACGAGGCGGCCGGCGTCACCGGCTTGACCGCCAGCGACAGCGCCAATGGCAGCATTGCGTTTGCCGACGTTGACCTCAGCGATGCGCACACGGTGAGCCAGGCGGATCCGACCTTCAGCTGGTCTGGCGGCCCGCTCTCTGCAGGCCAGATCAGTGCGCTGACCAGTGCCAGCACGCTGGCGCTGACCAAGTCCGACTCGACCGGGACGGGTTCGGGCAGCGTGGCCTGGAGCTTCAGCGCCCAGGACAAGACCTTCGACTTCCTTGCGGCCGGCCAGACCCTGACGGCCTCCTATGTGGTCACGATCAATGACGGCCATGGCGGCACCACGACCCAGAATGTGGTTGTCACCATCACCGGCACCAATGATGCGCCGGTTCTGGCGGCGGACGCCTCTGGGCCGCACGGCATCACGGAAGCGGCGAACACGACGGG
>NZ_JBBIAM010000126.1:22790-26904 GCF_054185185.1 Bradyrhizobium sp. UFLA05-153 | reverse complement strand
GTTGCAGCTGCAACTCTGCGGCATCCTCGATGGTGACAATGCGCTCGCTGTGATCAATGTGTTGGCTCAGGGCGTTCAACAGTGTCGTCTTGCCAGAACCGGTACCGCCAGAGACCAGAACATTGAGCCGAGATCGGGCGGCAATCTCCAGCAATTGTCTCATGGCAGCGGTCATTGTGCCGTTTTCGACCATTCCGGCCAAATTCAAACGGCGACTTGGAAATTTTCGGATCGAAATGCAGGGACTATGGATCGCTAGCGGCGGGAAGATGATGTTGACTCGGCTGCCGTCCGGCAAGCGGCAATCCACCATCGGGCTGGATTCGTCAACCCGCCGGCCAACTCGGGCCGCGATCTTCTGCGCCACCGACGCGATGTGCTCATTGTCGCGGAATCGCAGCGCGACCCGTTCCAGCTTGCCGTATCGCTCGACATAAACGTTACTTGGACCGTTGACCATGATATCGTTGATCGATTCATCCACCAGGAGCGAACGCAGCGGCCCGTAGCCGGTCATGTCGTCCGCAATCTCGTCCGCTAGCTGAAACTGCTCACGGCCGGACAGTTCGAGCCGTTCCTGGTTGGCGATTCCATGGATGATTTCCTCGATCTGCCGCCGAAGAACATCGCGGGAAACAGTCGCGGCCACCGATGGCTCAATCTGCTCAATGACCCTTTCGCGCAGCGAAGCCGGCATGTCAGCTCGTTCGTGCGGCGAAGCCGGCACAGCGCCTCGTTCGTGCGGTGAAACTTGCATCACGGGCTGGTCGGTCGAAGGTTCGTCGCGGCTTGGCGTCAACGTGGGCAACCCGGTTGGCGCGCCGTCCCTTTCCACAGATTGAGGAAAACGGGTTGGCGCGCCGTCGCGTTCGCGCGTGCCGAATTTTTTCGTCACCGGAACAGCCTCCTCAACCATCCCTGCCGCACGATGCCGACACCAGTGATCTCCCGGACAATGGGCGCGAGGTGACGGCGCAGTTTTCGTACGTGCTTCAAAGCTGGAATTCCCAGATTGACCGCTTGGGTCATCCCCTTGCCGAGATCGGGAATCACCATGTCCGGTTCTGCGCCTAAGGCCTTGACAACCATTGCCCTGGGAAGACCGCCCGGACGACCGGCACGGTTGAGCAAAGTAAAAACTCGGTCTTTACCGGCGATGCTGGTGACGGCAGCGCGGAGGGCATGCGCGTTGCGAAGTCCGGTCACTTCAGCCTCCAGCAGCACCAGCACTTGGCGAGACAGCATGATCACCGGATGGATGGATGGCGGAAACGGCACTGGTACATCGACAACGATGTAGTTGAACCGTTGACGGAGCAGACCCAGTACGTGTCTCACTCCCGCTTCAGTGATGTCCAGCTGTGCATCCAAATCCTCATCGGCGGAAATCAAACAAACACGCTCGTTGATATCAATGGCTGCGCGTTCGAGGAACAATGTGTCCGCCCGCATTGGGTTTTCCAGAGCGATGCGCAGCCCTGGGCCGGGCCGAACCCCCAACATCACTGCCGTTTCGCCGTTCTGTAAATGAAGGTCGAGCAGCGCGACCTTGGCCTTCGTGGTCTCGGCCAGTTGCAGTGCGAGATTGATAGCGATACTCGTTGCCCCGGCGCCCCCTTGCGCGCCGCAGATCGAGATCACTTGCCCACCACGATCGGTCGCGGCGGGCGCCGTGTCGCCAAGCAGCTTCGGACGTAGCTGGTGCAACACCATATCGCGCGTGAGCGGCCTCGGAAGGTACTCGGTCAAGCCGATTTCCATCAGCTCGCGGTAGAAGGTAATCTCTCTGCTCTCACCGATCAGGGCCACCAGGACATCAGGTGGGCAGACGGCGGACAACCTCTCCAGCTCGGTGAAGGGATCATCGATCCCGCTGATGTCCGCCACCAGCGCGAATAGCTCGGTGTCGGTCTCGAGCATCCGTATGGCGTTGCGAATGGTGCCACGCCTGATCGATAGGTTGCTGCCTTCGAGCCCTTTGCGCAAAGCCGCTGCGCTCAGCTCGTCGTTTACGAAACAGACAATTCGGTCGCGCGTTGCAACAGATGGAGCTTCATCAAGCGGGTTGACTATAGCCATGTTAACGCTCATCGCCGTTTCTCCTGCGGCTTGACCGCCTCAACCTCATCAGCTGCATGAACCACCACCGTGTCACTCTCGCGGGCCATTTTCGGCAAGGCGCCACAGCCCGCAGTTGAATCTTGCTTCCTGACTGAGTATTCCTGAACCTTACCGCCTCCATAAACCACCACCGCTGCAGTTTGGCCGGCAACAGCATTCTGGCGGGCTATATCCGCCGACACGTCGCAGCTGGAAATAGTGCGACTGTCCGCTATGTCCCGTGGCTCGACAGCTGATCGCATGGCCAAGGAGAGCGTTCCGAGATTTTTTGCAACTGCAATCTTCTTGACCTGCTCTGGCGCAAGCTGCAGTGACACAGTTTGTGCAACCTTCGCGGTCGCGGTGTTATTGGCTCCGCCGGTTTGCACGATCTCCTGGTCAATCGCGATGATTCGAACATTTTGCAGAATGGTTTCGCTGAGAGCGCGACGCGCAACATCTGCGTTCGCGGCTACTTGGGTCAGGACAACATCCACATAGTCACCCGGCTTGATCAGCCCCGAGACACCAGATTCTGCGTCAACCTTGATGCTGATGGCACGGGTACCCGGCTCCAAGACGCTGGCAAGGAAACCGCGATCTCCCCGCAGCAAGACGTTTTCTGATGTGATAGGACTGCCCGTGTCGAGGTTCTTGCGAACCAGAGAACCGAGAAGTCTGTTCCTATCGTCGGTCGTATCACGGATCGCCCCTGTTGGAACGCTATCCAACGGATCGGCGCGAAAATCTTCGTCGCGTGTTAAGGTACCAGCCTTCAGCGGACGTGCCGCGACAAGGTAGCGAGTGAGAGGCGCCGCCGGCGCCTTCTCCGTGGCGTGTACTACCGGGGCCTGTGCATTCGGCAGGTTCATGCTGTAGGCAATAAGCCCGAGCGCAGTGGCCGCGAGCAAAAAAACCATTATGATCGAAAGACGCAGAGTAGATGACATATTCAAAGCCCTTGACTGAAAATGGTCCAAATACCGCCGCACGCAATCGCAACCCCGTAAGGTAGCGGTGCGCGTCGCAAATGGCGCCAACGTTCGATCGCGTAAACGCGGCGCGCGAACGACGATCCGGCGGGCGCGAGCCTGGGATATGGCAGGAGACGCATCATCAGATGCACCACGGCGAGGATGCCGCCGGCCAGAGCGGTGATAGTCAACAACTGAAGCACGCCCATTAATGGGAGGCCAACCGCCAAAGCGACCAGCAGTTTGACATCGCCGCCGCCCATCCATCCCCGCTGGTAGATGACGAAGAGCAGCAGAAACAGGATTGTCGCGGCGATCAAGGATTCTGCAAACTGCATCGGGCTGGCAAAATGCCCGGCGATCCCGAGGAGCGCCAGCACCAGACAAATTTCATTTCGGATCAATCGTGTCGCGATATCGATCGTTGCGACATAGAGCAACAAAAGAATTTCAAGAAACGACGCCGTGGGAGCAACCCAATCCATGGGAGCAATCCAGTCCATGAAATGCATGCCTGAAATGGAGGCGTGGCATTGGGACATCCGTTGCCACGCTCTGAACTTAAAGACCTGTCATGAGACTCAGAGACGAGTCAGGGCAGGCCAGTCATTGTAGAAGCGATCGCGCCGAATCCGGTGTTCAGGGCTCCGCTGAGGGTGTTAGTACCGGTACCAGTAAACAGAAGAAGCACGACGGCGCAGACACAAGCCCCGACGATCACGTACTCGAGCGACACCACGCCGTCCTTGTCCGTGCGCAGACGCTTCAACGCTTCCGTGGTCTCAACATAATATCTCAACATAGCAGAATCCCTCCTTCGAAAGGGTGACGCGGCATTGGGACATCCAATTGCCGCGCTCTGGACTCCGCTTATGGCAGACCAGACATAGTGGTGGCGATCTTACCGAACCCGGTATTCAGCGCTCCGCTAAGGGTGTTAGTACCGGTACCAGTAAACAGGAGAAGCACGACGGCGCAGACACAAGCCCCGACGATCACGTACTCGAGCGACACCACGCCGTCCTTGTCCGTGCGCAGAC
>NZ_JBBIAM010000126.1:0-22692 GCF_054185185.1 Bradyrhizobium sp. UFLA05-153 | reverse complement strand
ACGCTTCAACGCTTCCGTAGCCTTGAAATAATACTTCAACATGAGGGAATATCCTTCTTGCAAGATGAAACGCAACTACTACTGCTCGCTGACAAATCCCTGCCAACTGGGTAAACTTTCTGTTAAAGCAGCCGCTCAGTCAATGTTTACAGTGGTTTAACCTTAACCGTGACATCCCGGTGTCGCGTGGGGGCAACAACGCAAATTGTTGAGCAATTTCTGCGTTTTCTCGTTCAAGCGACTGGCGATGACTGAGTGGTACCCCCAAAGAGTATTGGCGAAATGTGCCGGATTGAGCCGCGGCATCCGCCGACGGCGCGGCTGCGCTAGAGCTATCGGGAGGAGAATGGCCGCGCAGACGCGGACGCTTGCCAATCTGGGCAAGCTGCCGGGGGCTGATCCGGAGGAATTGCAGATCGAGCGGTCGCTGCCGCATGGCCATGTCGCGGCGGCGCTGGGGATGATCTGGTGATGGCGATGATGGTCGATCGCCTGATCGCACCGCACTCGAAGGTCGGCTTCGTGCACGGTGGATGGAAACGGGGAGCCTGGGCAAGATCTTGGGCCTGGACAAACGGAGGAGCGCGAGCCCTACGAGGGGCTCGATCGGATGCTCGAACGCCAGGTTAGCATCGAGAACGGCCCTGGCGCGGCGGCATCTCGCGGATGGCACGCCTTGATGATGCCGGCTGCCCGGCGAGACAGCCTGAGCAGCCTGATCCGGATTGCTGCTGCGACTTCCACCAAATCGTTATTCGGATTAACGACGCCGGGTGCTGTGTGGGCGGCAGATGCTGCAGTCCGGCAACTATAGATTGTATTGCGCTGCAACGAACATCGCCACTGCGCACAAGCTTGACTACGGTTTCTTTCCGTCGCTGAACGGACGGCTCAGGTCAACCGGACTTTATCCATCAAACGCCAGGCTAACCACCTACTTGCTGGTTCGATCCTGTAAAAAACTGGCCAAGCTTGGGGATCAGAAAAGATGTATTCGCAGCGTAGACGCGATATTCGGGAAAAGCCGCCTGTAGAATCGCTTCTTCATTGATCATACGCCGACATTGAACCATCACGATCGCAATGGCCATCAGAATGGCAAGCGGAGAAAGCACCTGCAGTGTGATACCGATCAAAGCAACTCCTTCACAGAGGTAAAGCGGATGCCGGACGATTCGATAAGGTCCTTCTGTCACCAAGCGCCTTGCCTCGGCAAAAATGCTGAAAGATTTGCCCAGCCAGCGGAGCACCACGAAAGAAAGCGAACTGCCCACCAGGATCAACGTCGTCGACACGACCGACCAAACAGGATCCAACTCTGCCTTCGGTAGCAAAGCAAGTATCGTGCACAAGAACGTGCCCAGCAAGGCCGAGATCCGCGGCTCGATGCCTTTGGACTTCTGTATCGGTGCCAGCCGGGTAATCGTTGTCGCTGCAACCAGACTCAGGAAAAGGACGTTAGCAATCCTGGCCGCGATCATGAGCAGCTTGTGGATGCTGTCCAACGGAAGCAGGCGAGGAATTCCTGCAATGCCAATCACAACAAGGGCGGTAAAAACAATGATGACCGTCGCTCTCGCGGTCCAATCGAGCCAACGATTAACAGTCAACTCAACGGCCGCGCTTTCCGCGTGGGATCGATCGATTTCCTCGAATTTGACATTCGTCATCGTCTCAATCTCGTGCTTTCGTCGTCGGCCCAGGTGATCCACAAGCCCTTGAGTTTTGCCTCGTTCGGCGCCCAAGCAGGATAGGTCATTGGTGAACAGCCGACTGCAGATTAACCGGACGAATGACCGAGGCTAGGCGAACGATTGGGCGCCTCCTCTGGGGCCCGCATCGTCTCTGCCAGCGCCGCTGTATCCGATTTGGACTGAAAGATCCGCTCGCCTATGAAGGGATAAAGCAACTGACGCCCGTAGCGTTGCGGCATCGGCCGATCCAGACCGTAAGTCGTCGGTATTTGCCCTCGCGGCAAATGAAGGCTTCCAAACAACGCATCCAGGAAGGACAGCTGGCCGGCGAAATTCCGGTCCCTGGCCTCACGTTGGTTACTATGATGCCAATGATGAAACTCCGGCGAAGCAAACAGGAAGCGCAACGGGCCAAACCCCAAGCGAACATTGGAGTGAATGAGAACCGCCTGCCACTGATAGAGCAAGGCATAGACTCCAATTGCCCATTCGGAGAAACCCAGTGCGAACAGCGGGATTAGCGAGGCCCCTTTGGTCAAAATCTGATCGACCGGATGGACCCTGGCCGCGGCCAGCCAGTCAAGCTCCTCGATACTGTGGTGAATGGAGTGGAATCTCCATAGCCAGGGAACGGCATGGAACATGCGATGGGTCCAATAGAATCCCAAATCAGCAAGGACGATGACAGCCGGCAGTTGCACCCAATAGGGCAAGCCACCGACCATGGCCTGAAAGGATGCCGGGACAATCCATGCGGCGGCAAAGATGACCGCCACGATAACGGCGAGCAGACCAAGTTTGATCAGCACACCATTTAAGAACAGGAAGATCAGATCGTTGGCCCAATTGCGACGAAAGACCTTCTGCGGATGCATGGCGAACAGCCGCTCGAGCGGTATGAACACAAGAATGGTGATAAAAATAACCTTAATGCCAAAAGGATCCATCGAGTTCCTCGCTGGGCGTCACCCTATCGCTATTTGCCGATGGCATAAAGAGCAAAGGGACGGCCTGGTTAAGCGGTCCGGGATGTTGACCATCTGGCCGACCGACACGATCGGTAATCTCAATCGGTGCGCCAAGCGCAAACATGAAATGGTGTTGTTCTGGTGGCCGAGGCGTTGGCCAATTGCAAAACCATCGTTGGTGCCCACGATTGAGTAGGCTCGCCGTCCGATAGACTCATGACCTGAGCCCCGGCATTTCTTCCAAAATGGGTAGAGTCCATAACCCGGGTTGGGGGATGGACGATGAAGAAGAGCCGGTTCACCGAAGAGCAGATCATCGCGATCCTGCGCGAGCAGGAAGCTCGGGCAGCGACCGCCGACATCTGCCGTAAGCACGGCGTCAGCAGTGCGACGCTCTACAAGTGGAAGGCGAAGTACGGCGGTCTGGAAGTCTCGGACGCCAAGCGGCTGAAGGCACTGGAGGACGAGAATGCCAGGCTGAAGAAGCTGCTGGCCGAGGCGATGCTCGACAACGCTATGCTCAAGGACGTCGCATCAACAAAATGGTGACGCCCGCCGCTAGGCGAGAGGCCGTCGTTCATCTGCAAAGGGCGTTCGAGGTGAGCGAGCGGCGGGCGTGTACAGTGATCGGAGTGGACCGCACCTCGTTCCGCTATCGGAGCCGGCGCGCAGATGACGCCGCCGTGCGGGCGCGCTTACGCGAGCAGGCGGCCGTCCGCCGCCGCTTCGGCTACCGCCGTCTGCTCGTCCTGATGCGCCGCGAGGGTCTGACCATGAACCACAAGAAGTTCCGCCGTCTCTATCGCGAGGAACGGCTGCAGGTGCGCCGGCGCGGCGGGCGCAAGCGGGCGCTTGGCACACGAGCGCCGCTGACCATCCCGCAGGGGCCGAACCAGCGCTGGAGCTTCGACTTCCTGTCAGACGCTTTCACCGATGGCCGTCGCTTCCGCATCCTTGCGGTAGTCGATGACTTCACCCGGGAATGCCTGGTACTGATCGCAGACACCTCGTTGCCGGGCCTGCGGGTGGTGCGCGAGCTCGAAACCGTCATGGCCCGGCGCGGCCGTCCGGTCATGTGCGTCTCCGACAACGGCACCGAGCTGACCGTCATGGCGGTCCTGCGCTGGTGCCAGGAGTTGCGGATCGAGTGGCACTACACTGCGCCCGGCAAGCCGACCCAGAACGCGTTCATCGAAAGCTTCAACGCGACGAGCTCCTCAACGAGCCGCTGTTCACGTCGCTCGCTCAGGCTCGCGCCGAGCTGGCCGCGTGGATGGACGATTAGAACAACGTTCGCCCACACAGCGCGCTTGGCGACCTCACACCGAGCGAATTTGCCAACCGCAGTGCTTGCCGACCGCAACGGGGCGGTGCGCTGCGCTACGCCGGGGGCTCCGCGCCCCGCCCCGTTGCTCCACCGAGCCCATTGGGCTCAAATGTCACCGGGACTCCACTTGTTGGCGGATGAAAGTCGGGGCTCAGGTTACTTCAATATAGCGATCTTCCCTTCCCTGAACCTTGCTCGCTGCACCTGTTCGTCTTCTTCGGGCGGACTCTAACTCCTTCCCGAGGAAACACTCAGTAACTGTCAGGCTCAATGCGATCGAAGGCCTTCCGCCAACTTCATTCGCCGTGCCTCGAACGCCGCACCTTCGATCACTTGCAAGTCGCTACCATGAGGAATTCAAGCGTTAGAGTCGATCTGCTGGACGATCCTTCAGGCCGACTAACTAATCGCGGCGGCGCTGGTCTAGCTCATTTCGTCTCACGAATAACTCGGAAATATCGTCAGAATAGACGCCGACCCACTCCGATGAAGCTCGAAATTCCTGAGACTCCTTAGAGTTTGGCGCGACGAGACCAATTGAGACGCGGTACTTATCCAAGTATCGAATAAATTCACGAGGGCGTGTTGCGACAATTGTCCAATTTTCATCCATAAAGCCATCATCGAAAACAACTCTGCCGTCGACAAAGGTAGGAAGTCCTCTAAAAATCAAATATCCGCCGAAGTTGTACGAGTTATAGATATTGCCATTTAAATTGTGCTCGATAATGTAGTCGACAGCACCCTTTGGAGAAATCTCCCTAAATCGCGGGCGCTCAACAGAATCACCAAAGATGCCGATTCCAAGGATCATGATCGCGATTGTTCCATAAGCCCCGTAGAGACCGCGCCTCCCTAGATGAGACGTTGTCGTGAAGAATTGTGGGCGAGTCGCAATTTGCTCAGAGAGGCGCAAAAATCGAAATTGCTTTGTTAACGGGGTTGCGAGCAGTAGGGGCGCAAGCAAATTGAATAAGAAGATGAATCTCACTGCAGTGAGCATATACGCTGTGATTGATATCAATATTGTTAGTCTACAAAACCGGATTTTGACCCCGTTCAGCAAAGCGAAAAATAGGAGCGCTAGAACAGCGAACAGTGTAATCGGCGCCGTCTCGAAGCTTACGGCTCGCCACTCGTTAATGTAAGGTTTGGCTTCATGTGCCCCGATGAGCTGGAAGTCCATTAGGAACGGGCGCGCGCCGTAGGGCGTCACGCACGCGGCGCCGACCGCGGCGACAAAGAAGACAGCCCATCGTCGGGCTGCTAATAGACGCTCACCCCCTGGAGATTCAAATAGGGCTTCTGCAGCGAGCACGACCGTGAGGGCAAGCCCCGCCACAAAGCTGCCATGGACGTTCGCCCACAGGGTCATGACCGGGAGCAGCATCAAGCTCGGCGTCGTCTTGGTGTCGACAGCTCTCACTAGCGCCGCGACCCAGACTACCATCAGGCCATCGGCAAATATCTGCGGGCGAGCATGCAGGTGGTTGACCGACAGCGCGAGCGCCACTGTTGCCACCACGATTGCAACCGTGAGCCGCATGGTGCGCGCTAGCATAAGGAAAAGCAGCGCGTAGGCGAGCGCCAGAGCTCCGCCGGTAATCATGGCGACTCCGCGGAAGCCTGAAAGACTATACGCGCCGAAAAAGAGCACATCGCTCAGCCAGTCTCTTGCTATCCAGGGATGCCCACGAAAGGTATGCGAGAATTCGTCGACTTGAGGAAACGATCCGCTTTCCCAAATCTTGCGCCCAGTAGCAATGTGCCAATACAGGTCCGGATCTAATAGAAGCCGATCAGCAGGAAGAAGCACGATGTACAAGAGTAAAAGAAGCGCGACCAGCAGCGCAAATATGAACGATGTAGCCCTCTGAACGTCTTGATCGCTGGCGCGCGGCCTTTCAGCCTTCTCGCTGACCGTAACCGGAGCGACGACATATCCGGTGTCGGGCCTAGCCAAATCATCGAGACGGCTCATGCTCCCCTCTGCTCCTTCGCATTCCCGGGAATCTGCGAGCATATTGTAGCAATCGTCAAAGAATTTAGAAGGTTCTAAGCGAAGCTTGTCAGAGCCTCCTTTGGGATCTGCGTATGAATCCCCCTCGCTGGCCATTAGCCATCGCTATTTATCGATCGCATAAAGAGTGAACCGTCGGCCGTGCATCATACTGGTTAAGCGGTCCGGGATGCTGGCGGGCTGATCTCCGACAATGTAGAGGTAATCGTAGTCGGCGCGCCAGGCGCGAACATGCGATGGGACTGTTCCGCCCGCCGAAGCGCTGTTCAACTGCGAAATCGTTGTTGGTAGGTAATCAAGCGCGTCTTCGATTTCGAAAGCCGATTTCAAAGCCGATTTCTTGACGGGTTGTTGACCAGACAGCGTGTATAGCGATGGCACAAACGCAGTTGCATAGTGTACCGCCAGGGTTGGGGCATAGAACATCGGCGCATTTATACGGCCGACTTCCGCGTCGCTGCGCGCGACCAGAATTGTTGAATTGGCACGGAGTAGCCGAAATGACGCGATGATCTCGGCGTAGTCGGAACGGTAGGCTGCCCAAATCGAAGCTACATTCGCTACATTAATGAGTATGATACTTACAGCCACCAGCGCGGCCACTGATCGAACAGCGGCTGACGGCCAGTGCACCGTCAGAAACGCAGGCAGGATCAGCATTATCGCTGGAATGAGACGAACGTCAGCGTATGCCCCGCCGAACAGACGGGCCGGCATCAACAGGTACACAACGAGAAACCCGGATCCGATAAAAACCGCCGGTCGGGTCAAGCCCAGTATGCGGTTGTACCCCAAGAATACCAACAGCCCGGCGATCGAAACCCCAAGCGCGATCGAAAGAAACATGTTGTAGCAGTTCATGACCAGCCATGGCCACATCAGCTTCAGCCCGAACCACCACGTAAATGCTGGCTGCTCAGGCGCGCCGCCCGACGACACTAGATACAGGTAAGCCATGACCGCCGGAAACGCTATTGCAGCAAAGGTCCGCACGGCCTGATGATATCCGCGAACTTGGCTCGCTTCGTAGCAGCCAATCGTCAACCCATAGACACCGAGCGCAAACAAGTGAGCGAAGAACAACACGATGAAAAAGCAGGTATGTAATACGACCAGAAAAAGCCAAGGCCCTTCGCGAAAGTGAATCCAAAACACGATGGCCCAGAGTGCGACGCCACACCCGAATTCCCAGTTCATCAGCCCCCAAAGAAACGGCAAACTGTAAAGCGCGATCAGTGCGGCGAAGCCCGACAGGTGATGTCGCCCACGAACCTTCAGTTCCAGCGCTATCGCGCCACTAACCACCAATGTTTGGCTTACAAGTAGGAAAAGGCGGGCGGCCGTCTCGACGCTTACGAACCGCGCCAATACTGGGACAATGAGGTCGACGGCGAGATTCGGATAGAGCCGCCAATCTATTTCGTAAGCCGGATTCGGACGACCCGCAGCAGCGTCCACAAGAAGATGCATCCGGGCGAGGTGGTTAACATAATCGATCATCGCGGGAATTTCGACTGACAGCATCGGGGCCACCGACGCTGCAAATAGCAGACCGACGAGGATCAGACTTCGCTGATTTACGAGTTCCCCTGGCATAAAAAGTCCGCCTCTCACCCCTACGCGGCTTTGGCCATCGCCGTCCCTCGACATCATCAGGTTCCTCGATTGGAGACGCTATTCTGGGCTACTTTCCGAAAGCTGGCTTTCAGGCGAGCATGACGTTCGCCATGTGATCCGCATAGATCGCGTCCACTCTACTATTCGACTGATTAAACGCCGACGACCTAGCTCGATATGGAAACAGCAGGGTTACGAACTTGGTCGGAAACCCGCGAAGCTCGGCTGCCTTTGGTAAATGTTCCGTCAGGTGAAAGCCTCAATTCCTAGTTTTTCGCTTGTGCTGCGGCGGGGCGTAGAAGGACACACAGCAGACGAATCATGACTACCGGCACGCCAAATGACAAGCGAGGCACTTCTACGAGTGGTGCGAACTTGGGAAGCAGCAACAGCGACGAACCCGGCATGATCGCAATTCCATCGAGCATGTCTCGGTATAGCAGAAGCACAACAGCGGCGAGCAAAACCAAATCGTAGGGTGAAAGGTTCGGCGAACGTCGCACCAAGAAACACTGCGATGCGTCGGTCGCGCCGGAACCGGCAAGCTGATCGTGGCCGGTCCTAAATGGATAGCTGCAACGCGCGGCTTGATGGCTTGTTCAAAATCTGCTTCGCGATCAGCTTTCATATCGGTTGTTCTGGCTGGTATTTCACGTGCCCCACAGGCAAAGTTGTCGGCCAGCCCCATTGCAATAAGACGACATCGTCCAACTAGACCCGATCGTTATCTCGCGGCGGATTGAATCTGTGCTCGATCTCGATGCTCATCATCTTGTCGGCCTCCACGCCTGTGTCTTTCGAAGTCTCTCTTGAATCCTCCCGGTCGGTTCTGCGAGGAGCCCAATCCGGATCGAGTCCTCGAGTCCAAATTGTACAGAATCGGTGATTGAGAGGCTCGTCGAATCATTCTCGATGCACCGACTCGGCTTTCGGCATCTAATCATCCTGGTGGTCTTGCTTTTAACATTTTATCCGTGTGGAGGCCTTAAATCCTCGCCGAGCAAACACATAGAAATCGGAGACGCCAAACCGCGCTGCGCAGGTTGCGTGGGGCTGCGGTCCAGACGCAATTATAAGTTGTCATAATCAGTAGTAGACTAGGACGCGAAACCCGGCAGAATAATCCTGATTGTATAGCGAGTCGGATACTTACGGTACCCGCTTAACCTCACCGATTGTTCGGCGCCCCAGCCAGTGTCACCGTATAGCGAAGCTATCTTAAGAAAAAGTCCTTCTCGGGGACCGACGGAACATCACACGTTTGTTGGACATAGGTCCCGCTTGCAGGAGATAGGCCCGCTATGATTGTCCAGAGGCCCTTATTCGCAGCGGCAAAGGTCGGCTTCGTCCTACCGGCGTGGTTTTGGCTGGGAGCCGGTGTGTACGCGCTCCTGTTGGTCAACGGCAACGCTCTTCTGAAGGATCCCGACACCCATTGGCACATCGCGGTGGGGAAATGGATCCTTGATCACAACACCTTTCCGCGCGTCGATACTTATTCCTTTACGAAAGCAGGCGAACCGTGGATCTCGACTTCCTGGCTGGCGCAAGTTCTCTATGCCGGTAGTTTCGAGATAGGCGGCTGGCCCGGGCCGATAATTCTCGCTGCGACCTGTATCGCCGGGACGTTCGCCTTTTTCGCCTTCATTCTCGGCCGACGCATTCGCTCGCCCCATGCAGTCGTGATTGCGCTGGCCGCTTTGGCAGTTTCGGCGTCTCACTTTCTCGCGCGCCCACATGTGGTTGCGTTGCCGGTCATGCTTGCCTGGGTAAACGGGCTCGTGGGTGCAAGCGAGAGACGCGAACCACCGTCGTTCTGGCTTTTGCCACTAATGGCGCTCTGGGCAAACCTTCATGGAGGATTTGTTTTCGGGCTCGCTTTGATTGTACCACTCGCATTTGACGCCTGGTGGAATGCAGAGGCTTCGCAACGAGGGCCGTTGGCGCTGCGTTGGATCGTTTTCGGTGCCTGCGCATTTGTCGCTTGTTGCGCGACCCCTTACGGGTGGGGGTCGATCCTCGCGGCGCGCAAAATTCTAGCACTTGGCGAGTTGTTGAATCTGATTTCCGAATGGAGCGCAGCGGATTTCAGCCACTTCAGCATATTCGAAGGGTCTATATTGGCCTTGATAGCGTGTTCGCTTTATTTCGGCCTAAAACTTTCGCCGCCGCGAATTCTTTTGGTGCTGGGGTTGTTTCACATGGCCCTTTCCCACGTTCGAAACGCCGATATCTTCGCCTTTCTGGTGCCGCTTGTGGTGCTGACGCCGGTGTCTTCGCAATTCGGCCTCAAAGCGGATCGTACCGGCAAGATGATCTTCCCGACTGTGCCGGCCGCGATGCTGGTCGCCGCTCTCGGTGCGTCGACATGGGTATTTGCGGCCCATCACAGGTTTTCGCCGCCGCTCGTCCATTCGCCTGCGGCTGCCATCGACATCCTCAAACTCAAAGGGGCCAAGCGCGTTCTCAACGACTATCCGTTCGGCGGGTACCTGATCTCGCGACAGATCCCGGTCTTCATCGATAGTCGAGCCGAGTTATATGGCGAACAATTCGTCATGGCTTACTTCCGAGCGCTGCAGCTTAAGGACGTGAACCAGTTCCTAGGCATGCTCAAAGAGTACGAAATTGATGCAGTGCTCTTGATGCCGGCAACACCGGCAGCAGGTCTGCTTGATCATCTCGATGGTTGGCAGCGCGTCTACTCAGACGAGACCGCCGTGGTGCACATCCGCGACGCGGGAAATGCCGGGAAGGACGGAGCTTTTAAATGACTAATTCATTCCGCGATCGTCAGCTCGTTCATTCTTGCACTTTAAAATCGAGTCCGTCCGGGCTAACCGTAGTTGCGCCTCACGAACGGTACTCTCTCCTGATTAACTTCTCCGTCGCCGCAATTGTTGTTGTCGCGATCTGTCCCGTGCTGTTGGTCGCTCTTCCCGCGATGGTGGACTATCCCTTCCACCTGGCCCGCATGTATGTGCTCACTGCAGCGGGCACGCCAGGTGCCAACCCTTTCTATGAGGTTAGTAAAACACTCTACTCCAACCTCGCTATGGACCTTCTTGTTCCGCCGCTGGCACGGATTATCGGCGTCGAAGCGGCGAGCAAAGTCTTCCTGATTGCGTGCCAACTTCTGATCGTGAGCGGCGCGATCGCGCTCGAACTGGCAGTGAAGGGGCGGCATGAAATCTCGGGGCTCGCTGCAGTGATGTTGCTATATTCCTTCCCATTCGCGTGGGGATTTCTCAATTTCGAGTTTGGCCTTGGTGTCGCACTATGGGGGCTAGCTGCTTGGGAATTCACGCGTGGTGGCACCGCGCTGCAACTGATGGCGCATTCACTTTTCGTCACGGTGCTCTATGTTGCGCATCTATTCGCGCTGGGGCTCTACGCGGCAACGCTCGGTTTTCTTGTACTCTCTCGCTTCAACTGGCGGCGCTCCGGCATCGTTCAACTCGCCATCCTGTGCGCGCCAATGCTGGGTGTTTTTGCGGCATTTCTCGCGTCACCCACACATGTAGGAAACGGCCCAACCGAGTGGAAGATTGTCTCGAAGTTCCTCTCGATCCTCGCAAACCTCAACGGCTACAGCGCGGAGCTAGCCGTTGTTGAGGCTGCCGCGTTGATTGTAGTCTGCTGCGTTTTGTTCTGTACTGGGAGGTTGTCCTGGTGTCGCTCGGGTGTCTGGCTTGCGGGCGGCTTCGCGCTGATATTCCTTGTGATGCCCTACCGCCTGCTCGGAGTCGCAGGGGTCGATTTCCGCGTGCCAATCGCCGCCCTGCTGATTCTTCCAGCCTACACGAGGATCTCGATGACCGGGCGTGCCGCAACCTTAGCGATCGCTGTTCCGATTTTCATTGCCCTCGTCAACGCAGCGGCCACTACAGAGGTTTGGCTCAGCCATCAAGATGATTACGCAAAAATCAAAGCATCGTTCACACTGCTTGACCGTCCGTCTCTCATTCTGGTCGGGCGCAGCACCGATGCACCGCTAGGATTGCTTCAATGGCCGATGAATCACGCCCCAACGCTCGCCGTGTCGGCTAAGGCAATGGTGACGACAGTCGCGCTGCCAGGAATAACTTCGATCGATGTTGTCAAAGAACGGCGAAACCAGGCAATCACCGAAGTTATCAACCTCGACCCCGTCCCGCTCTCAATCCTTACGGCCCTTGCAAACGGCACCAACGACCCGCACGTGCCACGGTTCCTGCGCCATTGGACGAGCGAGTTTGACTATCTCTATCTGGTGGGACCGCACATCGCCAACCCCCTCCCCGGTCGGATTGAGGAACTGACTGGCGGAAAATTATTCACCATGTACCGGATCAGCCCAAAGCCGTGACGGTGTTCAGCGCTTCTGTGATGTCGCCGGCGTCCCAGCGTTCGTGCAATGCGTCGTCTTTCTGTTCCCACTCGCGGGTTTGTTGAACCATCTAAACCATGCGATATTGACCTAATGAAAGAAGCTGAATTTGACAGATTCGCCGACGAATACGAGAGCCAGCACCGACGTAATATTGCCGTTACGGGCGAGAGCCCTGAGTTTTTCGCTGAATATAAGATCAGCCAGCTTGCTTCCTTCGCACCTGATCTGCGGGCCTCCCCCGCGCGCATTTTGGACTTCGGGTCAGGCATAGGCAACTCGATCCCCTTTTTCAGAAAGCATTTTCCCGCCGGTTTGCTAACGTGCGCCGACGCCTCGTCGCGAAGTATAGAGTTGAGCCGAAAACGATTCCCCGGCGATGAGCGATTCGTACTGGTAGAGAGCAACAAGATTCCGCTTGATAGCAATTCGTTCGACATTGCGTTCTCGGCCTGTGTCTTCCATCACATTCCGCAGGAAGATCACGGACACTGGCTAGCCGAGATGCTTCGAGTTACCCGGCCTGGAGGGTTGCTCGTGATCTTTGAGCACAACCCGCTTAACCCGCTGACCGTGAGGGCGGTAAATACGTGCCCGTTTGATGCAAATGCAAAACTTATTTCCGGCAGGACTTTGATTCGATCGATCAATAACGCAGGTTGGATTGGAACCGAACTTTGCTATCATCTTTTCTTCCCTCGAGCGCTTGCCGGCCTGCGCCCGATTGAAAAGCATCTTACCTGGTTTGCCCTCGGGGCCCAATATTCGGCGAGGGCACGTAAACCGCCCTTTCTCGCAAAGGCTTCTTGATTTACGCCAGAGGGCATAGTGGTGCATTTGTCGACCTCAAGGGCCCTGAGGCCCTTCGGATCGAAATCCGCCGCTCGCCACCGAGCGCATCGATTACGCCTCACCCATCGTTCCGCGTAAGCCGATAAAAAAAGTATCATCAGAAATAATAGAATGAACTGATGTCGATACAGAACATTTTTATGCGCATAGCCATGGTTCACCATCACGATGAACCAAAGCGACGACAGACTTGCGCCGGCGCCGCAAACTACGTACCACCCTTTGCGCATCGTGGTCAGCCGCCGATTTTGGGTCACGAGGCGCCCGATCAAAAGACCTATTGTCACTAAAGCCCACCACGGACCGAGCGACAGTCCGAGGAAGCGGAAAGTCCCCCACTCCGCCTGATGACGGAAGTCCGGCACGGCCAGTGACAGGCTGACCGGATGCATTCCCACAAGATAGTATATGAGATTGACTAGCATCGCGATCCAATAGTGCCCGGCCTCATCCATTAGGGCGATGCCCGCCCGATGCACGGCCGAACTCCGAAAGTCATTCAGAGCGGCCAGGAAGGATCCATAGTAGGTCCATACCTGGAGGAAGTGAAGCGCGTGCGCGGCCGCGAAACCGCCGCTGGCCAGCAAGGTTCGCGTTACGGCAAGCCTCCAACGCGGCTGATAGTCCCGGTCAATCCAAGGCATTGCCAGTTCGACAGCAAGCGGAGTCAACGCGACCAAGAAAAAATAATCGAAGGTGAGCCAGCCTTGAAAAAAGCCAAGTAGCGCAAATGGCCAGAGGGCAGATCCCCGACCTATCGCGAGCGCCAGTTCGATCATTAACAAGGCGCTTGCGTAACCTTGGGCATGCAGGCCAACGAACCCATCCCAAACCGTCGGCGTGACAGCGCAGGCCCCCATCACCAGCCATCCGGCGGTCGTCCCGAACCGTCTGCGCACAGACAAACCCAAACTGCTCAGCGCCAACCAGCCAATCGTGAGGGGAAGGAGTCTGAGGTGGGAAACCGGCGTGGGGCCGAAAACCCGTGCCGCAGCGTAAGCAAGATATTCAGGACCGGGGGGGTAATGTGTGTAAACGCCTTCGCTGGAGACGCCATACATACTGACGTCCTTTTCAGAGGCGAAACCGTCCTCAGGGTACATGCCTGGGTAGAAGACTGTGCCTAATCCATAGTGACGCGTTAAACCATCCTCCAGGAAGTGCCGCACCTCCCGCAGAACATTAGCCTCAGAATATTGATCGACATACGACAGGCGGTCGCCCCAGCCGGCGACAAGCCATACGCAAATGATGGGCCCCACCCCGCAAAGTGCCAGAAAAAACAAGCCAGATACCACGCGATGGCGGGGACTCGCGGTCATCTGGCGTGGACCTTCACCGCCTGAACACTCGTTTCAGAGGGCGCTATGATCCAGCCGAGCGCCGAGCGGACGCGGCGTGGTTCGTCAAGAGACGCCACCGGCCTGGAGTTGTTCATTAGGCCTTGGAAGGCCAGCGCCATGCAATTTCGGGCACCTTGACAGGGCGGGGTTTCGTTCACGTGGATGCACGGCGAGCACGGCAGGCGGACATACTCCACACGTTCCAGCAGACCCAACGGTCGGAGCCGGGTGGCCGGATCGGTGGGACCGAAGGCCGACACCGTTGGTACGCCCAGCGACCGGGCTAGGTGCAGCAACATCGAGTCAATGCCATAGTAGCCAGATGCGTGTCCAATCAGCCGGGCTGACTGCACAATACTGAGACGCCCGCAAAGATTCCGGCCGCGACCGATAAGCGCGATAATGGCATCGGCCTCCGCGGCGTCGCCAGCACCACCGAGAAAGACGATGTCATGGGTGACGAGTCCGTTATCTCCCAGCAGTCGACCCCACTCTTCGGGCCGCAGCTTCCGTTCAACGCCGAAATCGGAGCAGCCGTGGCCGACAGCGATATACGGTGCGGCTGGTGCAGCGCCCTCTGGCTGCGCGGCCCTCATGATTTGGTCCCTGAACCTGGAATTAAACCCAGTCACCCCTACGGCGTCGATGCCAAACCAGCTCACAAGAAGATCATAAAACAGATAAACCGGGCCATGAACGTTGAAGAACGTCATGTGCGTATAAAATCCGCGCCGCCAAAACACGATATCATCCACAAACCCAATGCGGTTTCGGACCATCGACAATACGCTGAAAACCGTGGTCAGGCGGGAGTGAACCTCGAGGTCTATGAGATGATCGGTTCTCCGCCCCATTTGCCACAGCACGACGAGAGAGGTCTTGACCAGTTTGAATAAAGACGAATCATCGATCGTCCAATACTCATCGAACCAGTCCAGCTCCCTTGCCACATTGATCACGGCGGGCGTTCCGACCAAATAAAAGCTGCCCGATGGAAAGCGCCGGCGGATCTCGCTCATCGATGGCATGGCCAGAAACAGGCTGCCCGCACCGACCATCTTTATTACCACGCAACCGTACCTGCGGTCGGTTGAATGGTCTCGCCGCAAGAGCAGTCCCAAACAACGTACAGGCCCATACAGCAGAGCTAGCAGAAACCCACCGAGCCAGTAGTCGATCCTGCGCTTCGTTTGGAGTTTCATGACCTTCCTACCAGCAACACTAGCGCGACCAGGCGATCATATAAAAAAGACCTGCTTTTGCCATGGCACTCGTCTAAGACGGAAGAAACTCTTATCGCAATGATTAATATCAGTGGCTACCTCTTCCATCCTGAACCGATAGTGGCCTCCCCTCAAAAAGTAGCACTCTTTTGGACAACTTCGCCCGTATCTCCGCGAGGCTCCGGTACCCGCGACGCGGACTCTTCCATCCGAACTCTACTTTTGCTTAAACGGATAGACCTTTTGGCGCCAGGCCCGTGCTGAGCGGATGATGGTCGAAAGATCCGAGTGTTCCGGCCTGCAGTTCAACACCTCGTGCGCAGCAGACCAGATGGGCTGGATCCCCGGGACGGCGGGCTCGTCTCAGCCGCGATTGCGGTGAGAGTCTCCCTGAGCTAACCTGCGCCGACGCCTCGTCACGAAGTATCGAGTTGAGCCAAAAACGTTTCCCCGGCGAGGAACGCTTCGCCCTCGTGAAGGGCAATGAAATTCCGCTCGATACCAATTCGTTCGACTTGTATTCTCAGCCTGTGTCTTCCATCACATTGCGCAACAAAGCTCATTCCCGCTAGGGCTTCGATTCGATCGATCAATGACGCTGGTTGGGTCTCGTCCGGGCCTTGCTATCATCTTTTCTTCCCTCGGGCACTTGCCGCCTTTCGCCCGCTTGAAAAGCATCTCGACTGGCTTGCCCTTGGCGCGCAGTATTCGGCGAGGGCACGTAAACGTTAATGCGTTTTCCCTTCTGGCGCAGAGATCGTCGAGCCGCGCCCCTTAGACGGCCGGAGCACGTTAGCCATCCTCAGGTGTCACCCAGTGTAAACACTTCCAACCACAGCCATTCTCAGAATATTATTAGAGCCAATGAATTTTTCGGTACGTGGACGCGTAAGACCTGGTCCTAACCTTTGTGCTCAATCTTACTAGGGAGCATCCTCCAAAATGGGCAATCTCCTCCCTCCAACTCTGAGTGTCGTCATCCCCTGCTACAATGAGCAGGAAGTCCTTTCCGAAACCGCTGAGCGGATAGCCACGCAACTCCGACGCATGATCGATGCGCGCATGGTTGGCGAGGATAGCCACGTGCTCTTCGTTGACGACGGATCGAGCGATCAGACCTGGCCAATGATCGAGGAATTGCATCGAAAAGCGCGCTGCTTTCTCGGCCTCAAGCTTTCGCACAATCGAGGTCACCAAAACGCTCTGCTCGCCGGACTGCTCTCAGCCACTGGCGACATTGTCATTTCGATCGATGCAGACTTGCAAGACGATCCGGAACTGATCGCTGAAATGGTTCAAGCGAATGTGACAGGAGCGGACGTCGTGCTTGCGGTTCGAAGAACCCGAACAACTGACAATGCATTCAAACGCATCACCGCCGAACTATATTATCGCTGCCTTCACTGGATGAAGATCGAGATCACCTACAATCATGGCGATTATCGCCTACTTAGCCGGCGCGCAATCGAAGCGCTCCGGCAATACGGCGAGTCAAATCTGTTTCTTCGTGCGCTGGTTATGGAGATAGGGTTTAAAGCTGTGGTCGTAACTTATGACCGGGCGCCCCGATTTGCCGGCAGCTCTAAATACTCCTTGCGAAAGATGATCGCTCTTGCGCTCAACGGCGTGACTTCATTTTCCACAATGCCGCTTCGCCTGATCACGGTAATCGGCTTTGTCGTCTCTTTCTTCTCCTTCCTGATGGGAGCCTGGGCACTTTTGGCAGCCTTCTTCTCGGTCGTTGTTCCTGGCTGGGCCTCAACCGTCATACCGATCTATTTGATATGCGGCGTTCAACTAATTTGCCTGGGTATCATGGGCGAATATATCGGGAAGATCTACCACGAAACCAAGCGCCGGCCCCGTTTTACTATCGAAGAATCTCTACTGCACGACGATCGGAAAGCGGAAGCAAGTTGAATAACCTCGGTTAAGGAATGCAACAAACGAGTCTACCGCGCCAACTGCCAGGACTCTGGGTGTCACCGGATAAGAGCCGGCGGCAACGTCACGGGGACCTGTCGCTCGGCCTTTAGGTAGAATTCCTCGCTGCGACTCCTAATGTCGCTACAAATGGTCTCATCCCTTTTGAAAGCTTTCCGCAAATCAAATCTGCCCTCATTCGCGACCAGGCTAAATGATCTTTCAATGGCAGATTCAAACAGAATACGTTCGGGCGGAGCTGGATCCCCTATCGCTGGAAAATAGAGTTGCAAGTTATTTATCGTTGCATGATCAAAGACAACCCAATCCGCCGAGTGAATAACAGCTCTACATTCCTCTTCAAATTGATCTGGGGTCGTATAATTGGCAATAAACATATCTAACCTCGAAGGATGCCCACGAGCCGTGAGAAACGCCAAGATCGGATCATAAGGATAATAAAACACAGTACTGTCGATAGGCAGGTCAGCGACGCGACGAATGATTAGCCTTACGTCTTCGCTTAAAACTTTCACCCTGCCGCGGGGCGTCTCAATAATTGGCAACTGCATCACCAAGTAGCTATTTATCAGAAGGACTGCAGTTGACAGCGCCATTACAAGACCGACCGCCGCTATAATCGCGAACCGAATCGGCCTGAAAGCGGCGATAAAGCGTCGGCCCGAATACAAAATCAATGGAAGCACCAAGGGTGCTGCGAATGCGATATGAACAGTGTCCGGCCGCACCAACAATCCGACAAATGCACCCAACGCAAATGCGACGCAAACATGCAGCGTGCGGTCGCAGATCGCAGCCCGCCAATCACGCGCAAAGTGAAGCATCGCCAGCAACGCCGCGACCGGAAACGTAAAGTTCAATGGCAGGTTTTGAGCGTCGGCCCCAAAGCCATAGGGCACACTCTGAATGTTGGCATAATGTAGCGCGGGATAAACAATAACGCAGTTAAAGGCTGGACCGAGCCCGCCTTGAAAGGCAACATATATTATGCACAACGTCGGCAAAATAGCAGCTGCGGCCACGTAATTTGTCAGAGCAGCTACATCAAATCGTTTTCCTTCAGTAAGCGCCAATAAGCCGGCTATCAATGCCAACGAACCTCGAGTCGGCGTAATCATTGCAGCCGCTCCTCCAGCCAAACCGGCGAAGATCACCCACGAAAGCCGACGCGTATGGATCCACATAAGTGCGCCGAAAAGCGCCGATATACAGAACAGCGTCGTAAACCAATGGTGGCTAACTTGCACCCAAGCGCCTTGCGACATGACGACGAAAGCGGCGACGGCGACAGCTGATGCTAACGTACTGCGCGAGACACGTAGCGCTACGCAATAAAGGACGCAAGCAATTCCGACGAATGTGAAAGCTGCAAGCAAGCGCGCGGAGAAAAGTGAAACGTTGGTTAGTCCAAACCAGCCCGCAGTTAAGAGAAATCCACCTGGCGGCAGAAACTGAAAAAAATCGCGATAAAGCTTTTCGCCTTGAAGCAAGCGATCCGCACCTTGCAGGAGTACGCCTTCATCACCGAGCATGATAATGCTTCGCAGAAACGGCAAACAGCTCAACCCACTCAATACCGCGACTACGACGAGCGCGACGTGCTTGCCGCGGATCGCTATGGCAAATGACATGTGCTCTTGCATGCCACCGTTTCCCCAGTTGCGCCGAACAATGGCTTCGACAATCTCCTACTACCGACTAACTCGATTGGCGACACAACTGACAGAATTTCGTCGGGTCTTTGCATGACCGGCGCGTTTTGGTCAGGGATAGTCCCGTCGCCCCGGGCTCAGAGATCCACGTCATTGCACTTTGTTTCGTCGCAAATGACGCCGATGTACTCGCCCCCAACACCCCGCACGTGTAATGCAGGCCCGAAATTTGTCGGCAGGCCAGGGTTAAATCCACGCCAAAAAACCTTTTGCAATATACCACCGCCCGATTGCGAAATGAGCACAACGACCGCCAAGCCGGCCATCGACGGGAACTGCAACGGGCGCTATGCGCGACAAGTTAAACGATATCGCAATTCTACAAATCCGCCATGAAATCGCTTGTTAACCTGAATGCCCGTGAGGGTCACTTGAGCAATTCCCGCCTTCGGCAATCGATCGATCGGACCCTGCCTTTTCGGCCCCCTGACAAATCCGGCCGCTTCGGCCGGAAGCGGGATCCTGGCGCTCTGGTTGGGTTCGTTCTGAATGCGAGTATCTAACGACTGACTTCCCTCGCCCAACGTCAATCTTCTATCTCGCCGGCTCATTTAAGCGCGCTTTGAGTGGCGCTCTCGATAAATCCCAAGAGGCGCCCAATAGGACTTCGCCGGCCATGAGCCTGTCATTGGTGGGCGGCGACCGAACTATACCCGCACAAGCGGCGATCTACTTTGGCACGGGAGTTAACATCGACCCGCAAAACTACGGATTTGACCATGTCCTTCGCCCGCCGGAGAGTGGCGGGCGACCTCAGACTGCGGCGGCTGTGGTGCGCTCGCAGCTCGGTACACTGTGGGTCACACCATGCGGCGGTCGGACCACAGCCGAAGATCTAAGAGACTATTTCCTTGAAGCCTAGGATTTATTATACGCGCGAAGTCGTGGTTTTTAGAAATTGGATGGCGGACGTCTTTTACATGCGCCGCGTCATCGACACGCTCCAAAGGATGGGACATTCGTCATTCTTGATGACGTAGCGGAAGCTTTGAATCTGCTCAGCGGTCGGCTGAGGGACGTGGCTGGATCAAGGAAAATGGCGAGGCAAGCGAGATCACGGCGACGCATTGGCTAACAATGCACCTTCCCGAGGAAGGCGATGAATTTATTCTGCAAGATGAATTTATTCCGCCAAAGGAGACCGGATCGATCGCGCCCCGGCGTCGCTAGAGCCCCGCTCCTTTCGTTTCCCCTCTGGCCTGGCTGCAGGCGCCAGGCGGAGGAACTAACCCGTCAGGTTGCGAAAGCAGTCCCTTTCACTGCCGTCCAGGTTCGGGCGCAGGCCGCGCAGAGCAAACCGAAGCGTGGACTGGCCGCGCGACCGATCATCTCATAGACTTGGAGGGTTCACTCCCGCCTAACGACGGTTTTCACCTGATAGGCCTTTTGATCGGGCACTTCATGACCCAGAATCGGCAGCTTACCACGATCCTTAGAGGGTGGTCCGTGGTGTGCGGCGCCGGCGCCGGCGTCTCGGCAGTTTGGTTCATCGTAACGGCGAACCATGGCTATATTCATAAACATTTTCAGTATCGGCATCAGTTCATTCTATTTTCCTGACGATACTTTTCTTGTCGGTCGGCGCGGAACGATGGGTGAGGCTTATCAAACCCGATCGAACGGCCGCAAGGAATGACTGGTGAATGAAACTTTCGGTCTAGACGAGCAACGAACTGGCGCCTCTTCGTTATAGCTGGCGAAAAGGCTGTCGATATGGGCCAATCAAACGCCGCCAAACGACCCTGTCCAGGAAGACTTCCCCGATCGGACAGGATCGAGACCAGACCCCGATTTAGAGCACTTCGCGGACGTGCTCTGACGGCGAGGCTGGCTTCAAGGAGCGGGAGAATTTCAGTTGTCCGCGCGAGAAAATGAGCAAATGAGCGATCCGCACACGAAGCGAATCGGTGACTAGTTCCGAGGACAAGGAGCCCAAATTGAATTTGCCTCGACACTTTTTATGTCAGCATTCCATAGAGAGAGCCTGCAAGCGTGGAGATTTTTTGTTTTGCGGAGTTTGCGGCTCCTTCTGGGATCTCAAATCGCTTCGAAATCAGCAATCGCAAAATCTATATGCTTCGAGCTACCCAGCCGAGAGGGGACACTTTGAACCCATTATAGGAGCAAACAAAGTTCAAAGCTTGCGCGGGTGGTTAAAGAAAACTTCGATCTCCGTCGAATCTCGTTCTATTTGCGAAGTCGGCTTTGGCTCCGGATTCACGCTGAAATATTTGAATGAGCAATCGAGCAGTGTATGGGGAATTGAAGCCGTCCCGAGCAATATCGAATTCGCGGCTAATCTCGGTATTCCAAAAGCTCATTTATTCAGTTCTGATTCATTGTCGACGCGGATGCCTCAGCCGATCGACCTTTGGATATTTTTAGATAGCTTTGAGCATATCAACGAGGTCGATGGCTTTATGAAATGGCTCACTGAGAATTCTACACCATCCGCGAAAATTCTTTTGATTCTCCCTCGTGCGGACTCTTTTTCCAGGCGCTGGATGAAGTCTGTTTGGATTCATCGTCTCAATGATCATCTCTTCCATTGGTCGCGGAAGGGGATCGTCGAGTTCATGAGCAAAAATGGATATGTTCTGGAAACCGCCTTTTTTCCTTGGAAGTGGATCTCGCTGCAAACAATTCTGTATCACCTAATGCTGATGGCCGGGTTGAATACTGGAAAGCTGCGGTCTGCCGCGCATCGATTCTCATCCATTTCGTTCCCACTGAATTTTGGTCAGCTAGGACTAGTGTTTCGAAAGTCCGGCTCTTAATTGACCCGCTACCCCAATCGGGCTGAAAGACCGTCGGCATTTTGAATCAGGCCTTTTGACCTAGCCCCCTGGACTTAATCCAGATTGAAGTTCGCTCTGTCCCATGTGATGACCAGAGCATACGGAAGCAGATTATCGGGATTTTGTGAGAACACGCTGCTGAAGCGGCTTTTGGCCGACGCCATGCTGTAAATGCGGCGTTAAAGGACCCCAATGCGGTCATATCAACGCCAGCATCCACGATCACGCGACACGCCTTCCCGACGACAATTTCCATGCGTCCGCTCACTGGCCCTGCTGAAGCCACTGGCGGCGTCGCCGTTTGGTCCGGAATCACCATCGCCGGCACAAAGGCTGGCTGAGGTTGCTCAATGTCGCTCGTCCGCGTCCCAAACGATCGTCGCCAAGTCAACAGGAGCGAGCGCGAAATGGTGTTTCAGCGCCAACAGGTCCTGCGCTGCTTGCTCTATGCCATTAGGGATTTCGCAATTGCGCAACAAGAATTTCAATTGTGCCACCGCTTGGGGTTCCGGTGCAATACTCATCAGCGTCGAGATCCACAGCCGGCAGCAAGCCTGCTTCGATTCTGATTCATCCTCCCATTTCAGCAATCATCCTTCGAACCACGAGGGCCTGCACCGGACCGGCTCGCCCGTGAGATCGGTCTCGAACCCGAGCCCACAAATAAGTGGAGAGAAGCCCCGGGTTCAAGCCGCCCCGCGTCCGTCCTTCCAACCCCAGTCGTTCGCTCTCCATGCCCCCGCATAACCCATTCGAGTTAATCCATTCGAGTTTTTTGCCCAAGGCATCCGCGCTTTCCGCAGCGCCACGCGCGCCTTCAAATCT